>CAJFUT010000192.1 GCA_904420255.1 uncultured Angelakisella sp.
ATCGGCAGAAAGGAAGTGGGGCAGAGTGGCGGAAGCCAAGACCAACGCCATGCGGATGCTGGACCGTGCCGGCATCCCCTACGGCACCTATCATTACGACCACGGGGACGGCCTCATCGACGGCCTCAGCGTGGCGGCCAAGCTGGGGCAGGACCCGGACCGGGTGTTCAAGACCCTGGTGACCCGGGGAGCCTCGGGGGGATATTTCGTCTTTGTCATCCCGGTGGCCCTGGAGCTGGACCTGAAAAAGGCCGCCCGGGCGGTGGGGGAGAAGTCGGTGGCCATGATCCATGTCAGCGAGATCAACAAGGTCACCGGGTATATCCGGGGCGGGTGCAGCCCGGTGGGGATGAAAAAGCAGTATCCCACCGTCTTTGACCGCCGGGCCCTGGGGCTGCCCGCCGTCATCGTCAGCGGCGGGCGGATCGGCACCCAGGTGGAGGCGGAGCCGGGGGCCCTGATGAAGCTGGTGGGGGCCTCCTCCGCCGACCTGACGGCGGAAAACTGACCGGAAGCAAAAAAAGAAGGGCCAGCGGCCCCTCTTTTTTTGCGCTTTTTCGGGATGTCAGTCGGCGGGATGCCAGCCCATGGCCTTGCCTCCCAGGACGTGGAAATGGAGGTGGGGCACCGTCTGGCCGCCGTCGGCGCCGATGTTGGTGATGACCCGGTAGCCGCCGGTGACCCCCAGCTCCTTCATGATGCCGGGGATGGCCTCAAAGATGTGGGCCACCACGGCGCTGTTCTCCGGGGTGACGGCGTCCACGCTCTGGATGTGCTCCTTGGGAACCACCAGGATGTGGGTGGGCGCCTTGGGGTCCAGGTCCCGGAAGGCCAGGCATTGGCCGTCCTCATAGACCTTGGTGGAGGGGATTTCCCCGGCGATGATCTTGCAGAAAACGCAGTCGGACATGATGAGAGCCTCCTTTTTCGGTCATTTGAGCATGGCCAGGATGACGTCGGGAGCCTGGGCCATGGCCTCGTCGATGCGGAAGATGTCCTTGGCGCTGCCCATGGCGCTGTCGGGCCGGCCGCCGCCGCTGCCCCCGGTGAGGGAGCAGAGGGCCTTGACGATCTTGCCGGCGTGGGCCCCGGCGGCCACGGCGTCGGCGCCGCAGGCCACGCAGATGGTACCCTTGCCGTCGGAGGTGGAGGTGAGGATGGCGATGGCCTTGGCGTTGCGGCTCTTCACCTCGTCGCAGAGGGTGCGGAGGGTTTCGGGCTTGCTGCCCACAAAGCCCGCCGCCAGCAGCTTCAGGTCACCGATGGGCCGGGCGTCGGCAAAGAGCCCGTCCACCTGGAGGGCGGCCAGCTTCTGCTCCTCCTCGGCGATGCGGCGGTCCTTCTGCCGCAGCTCCGCCACCATCTGGACGGTTTTTTCCGCCAGCTCGGAGGGGCTGCCCAGCTTCAGGTTCTGGGCGGCGGTATTCAGGATGCCGGCGGTTTCGTCCATATACCGCAGGACCCCCCAGCCGGTGGTGGCCTCGATGCGGCGCACCCCGGCGGCCACCGAGGATTCCTTCAGGATCCGGAACAGCCCCAGCTTGGCGGTGTTGTCCACATGGGTGCCGCCGCAGAGTTCCATGGAGCGGCCGTTCATATCCACCACCCGGACGGTGTCGCCGTATTTCTCGCCGAACAGGGCCATGGCGCCCAGCTTTTTGGCCTCCTCGATGGGCATTTCGGAGGCGGTGACGGGGTTGGCCTCCAGGATCATCCGGTTCACCAGCTCCTCGGTCTGATGGATCTCCTCGGGGGTCATGGCGGAGAAGTGGGAGAAGTCGAAGCGGCAGACCTGGTCGTCCACATAGGAGCCGGCCTGGTGGACATGGTCCCCCAGCACCTGGCGCAGGGCGGACTGGAGCAGATGGCAGGCGGAGTGGTTCCGCATGATGGAAGCCCGGCGCTCCGGGTCCACATGGGCCTCCACCCGGTCCCCCTTGGAGAGGACGCCGGCCTTCATCCGGCCCCGGTGGACAAAGTGGCCCGTGGGGCTCTTGCGGCAGTCCAGCACCTCAAAGACGGCGGAGCCGCAGGTGATGACGCCGGTGTCCCCCACCTGGCCGCCCATTTCGGCGTAGAAGGGGGTCTGGTCCAGCACCACGGTGGCTTCCTCCCCCTCGCCCAGGCTGTCGGTGAGCTCGTCATTGTAGATGATGGCCAGCACCTCCCCCTGGCTGTCCAGGGTATCGTAGCCCACAAACTGGGTGTGGATGTCCATATCCTTGAGGACGTCCTCGGTCCAGCCCATGTCCCCCAGGGCCTTCCGGGCCTCCCGGGCCCGGGTGCGCTGCTCCTCCATGTTGGCTTTGTAGGCATCCTCGTCCACGGTCAGGCCCTTTTCGGCGCAGATTTCCCGGGTCAGGTCGATGGGGAAGCCGAAGGTGTCGTAGAGCTTGAAGGCCTCGGCCCCGGGGAAGATTTTGCGGCCCTCGGCGATGGAGGCGGTGGCCAGGCTGTCGATGATGGAGTTGAGGAGGGAAAGGCCCCCGTCGATGGTCTTGGCGAACCGCTCCTCCTCCATCCGGATCACCTTGACGATGTAATCCCGGTTCTGGACAAGGTCGGGGTAGGCGGTTTTGTTCTCCCCGATGACGGTGTCCGCCACCTGGTAGAGGAAGGGTTCCTGGATGCCCAGCAGGCGCCCGTGGCGGGCGGCCCGGCGGAGGAGCCGCCGCAGGACGTAGCCCCGGCCCTCGTTCTGGGGGACCACCCCGTCCCCGATCATCATGGTGGTGCTGCGGACGTGGTCGGTGATGACCCGCAGGGAGATGTCCTTGACGGGGTCGTCATGGTAATGGACGCCGGCGATGCGGCTGATGTGCTTCATGATGTTCTGGACGGTGTCCACCTCGAAGAGGTTGTCCACATCCTGCATGACGCAGGCCAGCCGCTCCAGCCCCATGCCGGTGTCGATGTTGGGATGGGCCATGGGGGTGTAGTGGCCGTTCCCGTCGGAATCGAACTGGCTGAACACCAGGTTCCAGACCTCCATGTAGCGGTCGCAGTCGCACCCAACCTTGCAGTCGGGCTTGCCGCAGCCCTTGTCGGGGCCCCGGTCAAAGTAGATTTCGGAGCAGGGGCCGCAGGGGCCGGAGCCGATCTCCCAGAAGTTGTCCTCCCGGCCGAAGCGGACCATGTGGCTGGGGTCCACCCCCACCTCCTTGACCCAGATGTCGTAGGCCTCGTCGTCGGTTTCAAACACCGAAACATAGAGGCGCTCCTTGGGGATCTCCAGCACCTGGGTGAGGAACTCCCAGGCCCAGGCGGTGGCCTCGTGCTTGAAGTAATCCCCGAAGGAGAAGTTCCCCAGCATCTCAAAATAGGTGCCGTGGCGGGCGGTTTTGCCCACGTTCTCGATGTCCGGGGTGCGGATGCACTTCTGGCAGGTGGTGACCCGCTTGTTGGGCGGGGTGGCAAGGCCCAGGAAGTATTTCTTCATGGGGGCCATGCCGGAGTTGATGAGGAGGAGGCTGGCGTCGTCCTGGGGGATCAGGGGGTAGGAGGGCAGGCGGGTGTGCCCCTTGCCCTCAAAAAAGCTGAGGAATTTTTCGCGCAGTTCGTTGAGTCCGGTCCATTCCATGTTTTTTTACTCTCTTTCTTTTTGGTTTTAACCTTTTTATCTGAAAAGCCGCGGGGCCCGCGGGGCCCGGGGCTGTGGCGCCGGGAGGGGGATCTTCATAGGATGGCCTAGGGTCGGGGGCGGGTGCGGATAGCCCCTTCCCCGGCGGACCCTGCCGCATTGCCCTGCCCCTCGGGGCGGATGGGCGCGGCCATAGAAAGGAGTACCCGTTCAAATGTCTGAGAGAATGAATAACCGGCAGCCCTACCGCCGGCCCGCCGTCCAGCAGGCCTCCGGCCGGTCGCCTGCCGCCGAGCTGGCCCGCGCCGTGCTGGACCGGGAGGGAGCCTTTGACCAGTTCCCGGTGGCCATGACCTACACACCCTGGCAGCGGTGGTGTGAGCCCTACTGCGCCCAGAAGGGTCTGGAGCGGGGGACCATTTTCCCCGATCTGGACCTCCCCTTCGCGGGAAGGAGGTGCTGACTGTGTGCAATGAGGAAATGAGGCTTTGGACCCAGCTTCAGGAGGCCAGCTTTGCCATTGACGACCTGAAGCTCTATCTGGATACCCATTGTGAGGAGCCCGCCGCCATGGCCCTGTACCAGCAGTACCGCCTCCAGCGGCAGAACGCCATGGAGGAGTTGGCCCTCCGCTACAGCCCGGTGACCGCGGACCAGGTGCTTTCCCCGTCCAAGTGGACCTGGACCTGCGCCCCCTGGCCTTGGGAAGGAGAGGTGTGACCTATGTGGAATTATGAAAGACGCCTGCAATACCCGGTGAAGATCTGCAAGCCCGACGCCAACGCGGCCCAAATCATCATCAGCCAGCTGGGCGGCCCGGACGGGGAACTTGCCGCCAGCATGAGATACCTGAACCAGCGATACTCCATGACCGACCGGAAGGTGGCCGGCGTCCTCACCGACATCGGCACCGAGGAGCTGGCCCACCTGGAGATGATCGGGGCCATCCTCCATCAGCTCACCCGGAATCTTTCCATGGAGCAGATCGAGAAATCCCCCTTCGCCGCCTATTTTGTGGACCATACCGTAGGGGTCTGGCCCTCGGCGGCCTCGGGGATGCCCTTCACCTCGGTGGCTTTCGCCTGCAAGGGCGACCCCATCACCGACCTTGTGGAGGATATGGCCGCGGAGCAGAAGGCCCGCACCACCTACGACAACATCCTGCGGATGGTGGATGACCCGGAGGTCCGGGACCCCATCAAGTTCCTCCGGGAGCGGGAGATCGTCCACTTCCAGCGGTTCGGGGAGAGCCTTCGCCGGGTCACCGACAGCCTGGACAGCAAAAACTTCTACGCCGTCAACCCCTCCTTCGACAGGAAGTGAGGCCGGGGAAAACGGGGGCGCCGGGCGCTCCCGTTTTTTTGTTTGCGCGGAAAAAGAAAAGACCCCCGCCCCCGTGCAAAAACAGGGACGAAGGATCCGGCTTCCTCCGCGGTACCACCCAGGTTGCAGGCCGCCCGAAGCGGCCGCCGCTTTCCAGGCGGTAACGTGCCTGTGGTCCGCCGGGCCTTGTTTCGGCCCGGAGCTCCGGGACGGCGTCCTCCCCCTGCCGCAGAAGGCTTTCAGCCGCGGCCTTCCTCTCTGAGGCGGTGGGCAGAGGTTCTTTCCCATCGGCGCTTGTTTCCATATTCCGCAGATATTATACACTCCCCGGCAGCTTCTGTCAACGACCTCCGGCGGCTTGCGAAGGGCGGTGTTTTGTAGTATGATAAGGCTGTTATGGGGGCGGGAGCCGCCCCAGAAGAAAATCATGCAAAGGAGCAGACGATCATGGGAATGGAATCCGCCCGGGCCTGGCTTGCCGCCCGGGGTTTTGAGGACCGCATCCGGGAGTTTGACGTCAGCAGCGCCACGGTGGAGCTGGCCGCTCAGGCCCTGGGGGTGGAGCCGGGCTGCATCGCCAAGACCATCTCCCTCTACGACGGGGACAGCGCCATGCTGATCCTGGCCGCCGGGGACGCCAAAATCGACAACCACAAGTTCAAGGAGCAGTTCGGCTTCAAGGCCAAGATGCTTTCCCCCGAGGACGCCCTCCGGTTTACGGGGCACGCCGTGGGGGGCATCTGCCCCTTCGGCCTGGCGAGGGAGCTCCGGGTCTTCCTGGACGTTTCCCTCCAGCGGTTCCCGGTGGTCTATCCCGCCTGCGGCACCGCCAGCAGCGCCGTGCGCCTCACCTGCAGCGAGCTGGAAGAGGCCAGCGAGGCCATGGCCTGGGTGGACGTCTGCAAGCTGCCGGAAAAGGCGGAGTAAAGGAAGCTGCCGGTCGGGAAGGGAGGAAGGCGCCGTGACCCAGCGGGAGCTGATCTATGTCAAAACCATCGCCGACGAGGGGAGCATCTCCAAGGCGGCCCAGAAGCTGTACGTCACCCAGCCCTCCCTGAGCCACTGCGTCCAGCGCATCGAGGAGTCCCTGGGGACCAAGCTTTTCGTCCGCAACCCCACCGGCCTCACCCTCACCTATGTGGGGGAGCGGTACTACAGCGTGGCCACCGAGATCCTCCAGATTTACAACGACTTCGAGCTGGAGGTGGGGGAGATCAGCAGCCTGCGCACCGGCCGCCTCACCATCGGCATGACCACCTACCTGGCCACCTGGCTGCTGCCCCAGATCCTGCCGGAGTTCCGCCGCCAGTACCCCAACGTCAATATCGTCCTGGTGGAGAAAAGCTCCACCCAGCTGGAGGCGGAACTGACCGCCCGGCACCTGGATTTCGCGGTGATGCACAGCTTTGCCAACAGCTCCCACCAGGAAAAGAGCCGGATCACCTTCTACCCCATCAGCCGCAGCGACTTTGTCCTGGTTGCCCCCAAGGGGACCCCCCTGGCCCGGCACGCCAGGCCCAACCCCGCCGGCGGCCTGCCCATCATCGACCTGAAAAAGCTGGAGGGCCAGCCCTTTGTCATGGTGGACCAGGGGCGCCGGATCCGCCAGATCAGCGACCATATCCTCTGGCAGGCGGGGATCACCCCGGAGGTGGTCATCACCACAGTCAGCTACGAAACGGCCCACCGTCTGGCCTGCTGCGGGGTCGGCCTCACCTTCATCCCCCAGCAGTACGGGGAGATTTTCCAGGGGCCCTACCAGGGGGAATACTTCGCCATCGATCAGGAATATTCCCCCTACTGGGACCTCTGCGTGGCGGTGGCCAAGGACAGCTACATCGCCAACGCCGCCCAGGTGTTTATCCATATGCTGAATCTGCAGCTGGGGGGCAGCGTGCCCATCCCCCGGGAGGAGGAGCCGGGCAAAAAGGCCGAGGGCCCGGAGGAGGAATGAGGACCGGACGAAGGGGTCCCCCTTCGCCGCACAATACACAATAGAAATGCGCAGGTCCAAGCAGGGCCCGCGCGTTTTTTGCATTCGGCGGTCAAAGGCAGCCTGCCGAGCCAGCGGGCGGTCAAGATGAACGGCGCATACGCGCCGCCGCCCTTCCGCCTCTTTTCAAATGTGTCCGGGCATCGTATCGTGGAATCAAGTCAACGACAAATCAGATTTGCGGGTAAGAGAAATGGAGCTATATGAAATCATAGATACCATACAAAAGTGGGTCAGAACGATCCAGGAAAAGCATCGTGAGGAAATAAAGATAGAATTTCTGATAGAGCAGGAAGTTTATTTGCGATACGTGATTGAGAGTACAAATTATCTTGCTGAATTGGTGGTTGAACCAGAAGGATTCCATCCATACCGTTTTGTTTGTTTTGAGATTTTAGATAAAAGAAAGGATCCATTACAAGAGCCATGCTTTTATCTGGATGGAGAAAATAGTTCCATAGAAAGCATTTTGGAAAATCTTGACCGAGGGCTGTCTTATATGCTGGAACGGCCAGAATAAAAATGGCCCCGGCTGGGATCCCCCAATTCGCCCAACCTGCACAAAAAGGAGCCCAGGAAATTGGCGAAGCCGCCTATTGCCCCGAGCTCCCTCCTGTGGTACACTTTTTGTATCCAAGATACAAAATGAAGTGCCAGAAAGAAGGAGGAAAGCGGGTGAAACGGCTGTCCGAACAACGGATGCGGCCCATCCGGGACGAAGTCTACGACCTGATCCGCCAGGCCATTATTAACGGCCAGTACCGCCCCGGCGATAAGCTCCCGGAGGAGGAGCTGGCCGAGGAGCTGGGGGTCAGCCGCACCCCGGTGCGGGAGGCCCTGCGGAAGCTGGAGGTGGAGAACTTCGTCCAGCATTTTTCCCACCGGGGGGTGGTGGTTTCCCAGGTGAACACCGCCGAGATCCTGGACCTTTACGAGGTGCGCACCCACCTGGAGTGCATGCTCATCCGCAAGGCGGCCCAGCGGGCCACAGCGGCGGATATCGTCCTGCTGCGGAAAAAGCTGGACCAGGCCGACGCCGCCCAGACCGTCAGCCGCCGGCTGGAGGCGGTGGAGGAGTTCAACGACCTGCTGCTGCGGCTTTCCGGCAGCCAGCAGGTGCTGGAGCTCCAGAAGCGCACCCGGGAGATGCTCCAGCGGGCGGTGGTGTCCGGCCACGCCGACCCGGTGCGGAGCAAAACCGCTGCGGCGGAGCACCGGGCCATTGTGGACGCCCTGGAGGCCCGGGACCCGGACCTGGCCGAGCGCCTGGTGCGGGAGCATCTGAGCAATTCCAGCGGCCTCATTGCCGCCCGGGAGCGGGAGAAGGAGGGCGGGGAGCCCCCTGCCCCGGAGAAATCAGAATAGAAAAGGAGAAGAACGCCATGCTTCAGTCCATTCCCTGCCAGATTTACCGGGGCGGCACCAGCAAGGGGGTCTTTTTTGCCGAAAAGGACCTTCCCCCCGCCGGCCCGGTCCGGGACAACGCCATCCTGGCCATTATGGGCAGCCCCGACGTCCGCCAGATCGACGGCCTGGGGGGCTCGGTTTCCACCACCAGCAAAATCGCCATCATCGCCCCCTCAAAAATGCCGGGCTGCGATGTGGACTACACCTTCGGCCAGGTTTCCCTGGATGTGCCCCTGGTGGATTACAAATCCAACTGCGGCAATATCCTTTCCGCCGTGGGGCCCTACGCCGTGGATAACGGCCTGGTTCCGGCGGCGGGGGAAACCACCCTGGTGCGCATCTATAACACCAACACCAAAAAGGTTATCAATTCCTACGTCCCCACCCCCGACGGCGTGGTGGAATACGCCGGGGACTGCGTCATCCCGGGGGTGCCCGGCAGCGCCGCCCCCATCCGCATCGCCTTTGTCCACCCGGCCGGGGCGGTGACCGGCAGGCTCCTGCCCACCGGCAGCCCCAGGGATATCCTGGAGGTGCCGGGGCTGGGGAAGCTGGAGGTGTCCTTTGTGGATTCCACCAACCCCCTGGTCTTTGTCCGGGCCTCGGACCTGGGCCTTGCCGGCTGCGAGCTGCCGGACCAGATCGACGGTGACAAGGAGCTGAGCGCCCTGCTGGAAACCATCCGGGGGGTGGCGGCGGTGCGGCTGGGCTTCCTTGCCGACCGGAAGGACTCGGTGGCCAAAAGCCCCGCGGTGCCCAAGCTCACCCTGGTTTCGCCCCCCATGGATTACCCCACCGTTTCCGGCGGCAGGGTGCGGAAGGAGGACTGCGACATCGTCAGCCGGATGATGAGTATGCAGCGGGCCCACAAGACCCACGCCTTCAGCGGCGCCCTCTGTGAGGCCACGGCGGCGGCGATCCCCGGCACCATCGTCAGCGACATTGTGGGGGAGGGCCACACCCAGATCCGCCTGGGCCACACCGACGGGGTGATGATCGCCGGGGTGACCCTGGAGGAGGGGGAGGGGGGCCTTCCCGGCATCCGGGAGGCCTACGGCCTGCGCACCGCCCGCCGCCTCATGACCGGCACCGCCTATTACCTGCCCCGCTAAGCCTGTCCCGGCCTTCCCGGAGGGAGGGCCGGAGGCTGTTCCTTGCTTTGTATCCAGTATACAAAAATAGAAGCACGAAAAGAGAAAAGCAAACCGACAAAAAAGGAGGCAGCATCCCATGGGAAAGACAATGACCCGCAAGATTCTGGAGGCCCACTACGTTTCCGGCAGCATGGAGCCGGGGGAGGAGGTGGCCATCCGCATCGACCACACCATCACCCACGACGTCACCGGGACCCCCGCCTACCTGGCCTTTGAAACCCTGGGCATTCCCCGGGTGAAGACCCAGGTTTCCGCCAGCTACATCGACCACAACCTGCTCTACGCCGACAACAAGAACCCCGACGACCACCTTTATCTCCAGACGGTGGCGGCAAAGTACGGCGTCTATCTCTCCAAGGCCGGCAACGGCATCCTCCACACCGTCCATTTCGAGCGGTTCAGTAAGCCCGGCATCACCCTCCTGGGGTCGGACAGCCATACCCCCACCGGCGGGGCCATCGGGGCCTTCGCCATGGGGGCCGGCGGCCTGGATGTGGCCCTGGCCATGGCCGGGGAGCCCACCTATCTGAAGATGCCCCGGGTCATCAACGTCCGCCTCACCGGGAAGCTCCGCCCCGGCGTCTCCGCCAAGGACGTCATCCTGGAGATGCTCCGCCGGGAAACGGTGAAGGGGGGCCTTGGCAAGGTTTACGAGTACACCGGCCCCGGGGTGGACACCATCAGCGTCCGGGACCGCTCCACCATCGCCAATATGGGGGCGGAGATGGGCGCCACCACCTCCATCTTCCCCAGCGACGAGGTGGTGCGCCGGTTCTTCATCGACGAGGGGAGGGAGGAGGACTGGACCCCCCTGGCCCCCGACCCCGACGCGGAATACGACGGCGTCATCGACATCGACCTCTCCGCCCTGGAGCCCCTGGTGGCCATGCCGGATATGCCGGACAAGGTGGCCCCCGCCCGCTCCTGCAAAGACGTGAAGATCAACCAGGTTTTCCTGGGAAGCTGCACCAACGCCAGCTACACCGACTTCGCCAAGGCCGCCGCCATCCTGGAAGGCCATAAGGTGAACCCCTGGGTCAGCTTTGTGGCGGCCCCCGGCAGCCGCCAGCTCTACCTGATGCTGCTGCGGGACGGCATCATCGAGAAGCTGGTGCTGGCCGGCGCCCGGATTCTGGAATGCGGCTGCGGCGCCTGCTGCGGCATCGGCCAGGCCCCCAACACCGGCGGCATCTCCCTGCGTACCTCCAACCGCAACTTCAAGGGCCGCAGCGGCATCCTGGACGCCCAGATTTACCTCTCCAGCCCCGAGGTGGCCGCCGCCAGCGCCGTCACCGGCTATATCACCGACCCCCGGGACTTTGGGGATATGTCCGTCCTGGAGGGCATCCGGGAGCCTCACGATTTCATCATCGACGACACCCTCCTGCTGGCGCCCCCCGAGGACGGCAGCAAGGTGGAGATCATCCGCGGGCCCAACATCAAGCCCATGCCCATCAACGACCCCATGCCCCAGACCCTCCAGGCCAAGGTGGTGGCGGTGCGGGGGGACAACATCACCACCGACGACATCACCCCCGCCAACGCCCAGTTCTCCGCCCTGCGCTCCAATATCCCGGAGATCAGCAAATACGCCTTCAGCCGCATCGACCCCGGCTTCGCCGAGCGGTGCCGGGAGCTGGGGAAGAGCATCATCGTAGGCGGGGAGAACTACGGCCAGGGCTCCAGCCGGGAGCACGCCGCCATCGCCCCCATGTACCTGGGGGTCAAGGCGGTGCTGGCCAAGAGCATGGCCCGCATCCACAAGAATAACCTGGTGAACCACGGGGTGATCCCCCTCCTTTTCGAGGACCCCGCCGACTACGACGGTATCTCCCAGCTGGATGAGCTGCGCATCGCCGATATCCAGGACCAGATCAAGACCCGCCGCCTGACGGTGGAGAACCTCACCAAAGGCACATCCTTCCCCGTCAAGGTGGACCTGACCGACCGGGAGATCAGCGTCCTCATCGCCGGGGGCCAGCTCCGGTATGTGGCGGACAAGAACGCGAAGAAGGCCCAGGGCTGAGAAAGGAAGGGAACCATGGACGAGAATATCCGCCTGGCCCAGGAAAAATTCGGCCAGCTCATTGAAAGCGAATACGCCCGCATCCAGCGGATGAAGGAGGACACCGAGGTCACCGATTTCACCAAGCTGGATAAAATCATCGTGGGGGTGCTCCCCGGGGACGGCATCGGCCCCATCATCATGAAGGAAGCCCTCCGGGTGCTGCGGTACCTCATGGCCCCGGAGCTGGAGAGCGGGCGGCTGGAGATCCGCGTCATCCCCGGCATGACCATCGAGGAGCGGGCCGCCCAGAATGAGAGCCTCCCCCCCAAGGTGCTGGAGGAGGTCAAAAAGTGCAACGTCATCCTCAAGGGGCCCATGGTGACCCCCCGGGCCGGGGACCCCTGGCCCAACCTGGTGAGTGCCAACAGCCTCCTGCGCCGGAACCTGGAGCTCTTCGCCGCGGTGCGCCCGGTGAAGATCCCAGAAAAGGGCATCGACTGGGCTTTCTTCCGGGAGAACATCGAAGGGGAGTATATCTGGGGCAACAAGGGCATCCAGGTGAACGACGACCTGGCGGTGGACTTTAAGGTCCAGACCCGCCAGGGCAGCCGCCGCATCGCCCGGGCCGCCTTCGATTACGCCCGGAAAAACGGCAAGCACAACGTCACCGTGGTCACCAAGGCCAACATTGTGAAGCTGGCCGACGGCAACTTCATCAAGGCCGTCCGGGAGGTGGGGGAGGAGTACCCCGAGATCGAGATTCAGGAGCGGCTGGTGGACGCCATGTGCGCCAAGATGATGGACCCGGAGTTCAACGCCGGCTGCGAGGTCTTTGTCCTCCCCAACCTCTACGGCGATATCGTCACCGACGTGGCCGCCGAGCACCAGGGGGGGCTGGGCACCGCCTCCAGCAGCAACATCGGCAACCGCTACGCCATGTTTGAGGCCATCCACGGCACCGCCCCCTATCTCATCTCCCACGGCCGGGGGGAGTACGCCGACCCCTGCAGCCTCATCCGGGCCGCCGGGATGCTCATGGCCCACATCGGCTACGGGGACCGGAAGGAGCGCCTGGACAAGGCCCTGGACATTTGCACCGTCACCGAGCGGAAGGTGGTGGTCACCACCCTGCCGGAGGACGCCTCCGCCAAGGAATTCACCGACTACCTCCTGGAAGTCCTGGCAAGGTGATCCCGGCGCCCCACCGAAAAGAAAACAGCATCCCGGGCCCGGCCCCGGGAAGTCTCCCGGGCCGGGGGCGGGTCAGCCGCCTCCGGCCCTCCGCGCTCCAAATAACATAAAAGGAGGGGGAAGCTCTGATGTCCGGCTATTTCTGCGCCGCCTGCGGCGTCAAGAACTGCATCAAGAAGATGGGGGAGGAGGGGGAATACCCCCGCTCCTGCCCCTCCACCGCCCCGGAGATGGCGGAATACCGGGCCATGTATGACCGGCCGGAGGACTATCATCTGGCCCGGATCTCCACCCTCTGCAGCCCGGACCACAGCGAATGCCGGGTCCTCAAGACCATCCGCTTCGCCAAGAAGTGCGGCTTCCATCGGCTGGGCCTCGCCTTCTGCACCACCCTGCGGGAGGACGCCCGGGAGGTGGACCGGCTCCTGCGGGAGGCGGGCTTCCAGGTGGAGAGCCTCATCTGCAAGGTGGGACACCTGGACCGGAGCTTCCTGGACGTGGCCCCCAGCAGCAAGTGCATGTGCAATCCCATCGCCCAGGCGGAGATGCTCAACCGGGCCGGGACCGAGCTCAACATCCTCCTGGGCCTCTGCGTAGGCCACGATACCCTGTTCATCAAACATTCCGCGGCCCCGGTGACGGTGCTGGCGGTGAAGGACCATGTCTACAACAATGCGCCCATGGAGTACCTCAGGGAGCTCCGGGAGGCGCGGGAGAAAGAAAAGGAGGCAAAGCCATGAGAAAATTCCCGGTGATCTATATGCGGGGCGGCACCAGCAAGGGGTGCATGTTCCTGAAGAAGGACCTGCCCGAGGACCGCAGCCAGTGGGACCACATCTTCCTCCAGGTGATGGGCGGCCCCGACCCCAAGCAGATCGACGGCCTGGGGGGCACCGTTTCCTCCAACAACAAGATTCTCATTGTTTCCCCCAGCAGCCGCCCCGACGCCGATGTGGACTACCTGGTGGCCCAGGTGGTGGTGGGCCAGCCCATTGTGGACTATTCCGCCAACTGCGGCAACATGACCGCCGCCGTGGGGCCCTTCGCCGTCATGACCGGCCTGGTGCCGGCGGCGGAGCCGGTGACCAAGGTGCGGATGTACAATGAAAATTCCGGCAAGGTCATCGAGGAGTTCGTCCCGGTGAAGGACGGCCAGGTGGAGGAGGAGGGGGACTGCGCCATCGCCGGCATCGACGGCACCGGCGCCGAGCTGAAGGTGAATTTCCTGAGTCCCGCCGGGGCCAAGACCGGCAAGCTCCTCCCCACCGGTTCGGTCCGGGACGAGGTGCTGGTGGAGGGCCTGGGGAAAACCATCCAGGTTTCCGCCGTGGATATCTCCAATATCTTTGTATTCATCCGGGCCTCCGACCTGGGGATGCGGGGGGATGAGCTTCCCGCCGAGATCGCCGGCAGCAAGGCCCTGCTGGAAAACATCGAATGCGTCCGGGGGAAGATCGCCCAGAAGTGCGGCCTGGTGGAGGACTGGCGGGACGCCGCCGCCAAAACCGCCGGCTCCCCCAAGGTGGTGCTGTTTTCCGAGCCCCGGGATTACACCGACATCGCCGGGCGCCCGGTGAAGGCGGAGGATATGGACATCTGCGTCCGGGTTATCTCGGTGGGACAGCCCCACAAGGCCAGCCCCATGACCGCCGCCACCGCCATCGGCGGTGCCGCCTTCCTCGACGGCTGCGTCATGTCCTCCTGCCTGCGGCCCCTTTCCGGGGAGGCGGTGCGCATCGCCCACCCCAGCGGCACCATGAAGGTCTATGTGGACCGGGAGGGCAGCGGGGAGGGAATCCGCTTCCGGGGCATCGCCGGCCAGCGCACCGCCCGCAAAATCATGGACGGCACCGTTTATATTAAGGATTGACAGGTGGTGAAGGAAATGGTTACGCTCCACGAGGGAGGATATTATCTTCTGGGGGGCCGGGAATGGGTCCCCGACGGGGAAGCCGCCCGGCGGCAGGGCCTCCCCCCGAAAAAGGAGGCGGAGCTGGGGGGCATCGCCCGGCGCATCCTCCGGGACCACAACAAAGGGGAGGGGGAGGACCTGCTGCGCCTCACCTTCGACAGCCTGGTTTCCCCGGACAACAACTACACCAGCATCCTCCAGACCGCCCGGGCCTCGGGCCTCCGGGAATTCCCGGTGCCCTATGTCCTTTCCAACTGCCACAATACCCTCTGCGCCGTGGGGGGCACCACCAGTGAGGACGACCACGCCTTCGGCCTCTCCTGCGCCAAGCGGTACGGCGGCATCTTCGTCCCCCGCTACCGGGGGGTGCTCCACCAGTATATGCGGGAGCGGATGGCCGGCGGCGGCAGGATGATCCTGGGCTCGGACAGCCACACCCGCTACGGCGCCCTGGGCACCCTGGGCTTCGGGGAAGGGGGCGGCGAGGTGGCAAAGCAGCTCCTGGGCCAGACCTACGACATCGCCCCGCCCCAGGTGGTGGCGGTGTGGCTCACCGGCTCCCCCCGCCCGGGGGTGGGCCCCATGGACGTGGCCCTGGCCCTGGTGGGGGCCACCTTCCGCAACGGCTTCCATAAAAACAAGGTCCTGGAGTTTCTGGGGGACGGCATCGGCGGCCTTTCGGTGGAGTACCGCATGGGCATCGACGTCATGACCACCGAATCCGCCGCCCTTTCCAGCGTCTGGCGCACCGATGAGAAGGTCCGCCGGTGGCTGGCCCTCCACGGCCGGGAGGAGGACTTCCGCCTTCTGGAGCCCGCCGCCTGCGCCCATTACGACGCCCTGGTGGAGATCGATCTTTCCCGGGTGGAGCCCATGATCGCCCTGCCCTTCCATCCCAGCAACGTCCGGACCATCCGGGAGTTCAGCGCCGCCCCCCGGGAGATCCTGGCGGAGGTGGAGGAGGAGGGCCGGAAGCTCTACGGCGGGGGCTTTTCCCTTTCGGACAAAATCCGGGACGGCCGCCTGATGGCGGACCAGGCCCTGATCTCCGGCTGCGCCGGGGGGATGTTTGAAAACCTCTGCGCCGTCCGGGATATCCTGGATGGGTACGTCATCCCCGGGGACAGCCTGGGCCTGGGGGTGAACCCCGCCAGCCAGCCCATCGCCGCCGAGCTGATGCGCCAAGGCATCGCCCAGGACCTGACCCTTTCCGGGGCGGTGGTGCGCCCCGCCATCTGCGGCCCCTGCTTCGGGGTCACCGACGTCCCCGCCAGCGGCCAGCTGAGCATCCGACACGTCACCCGGAATTACCCCGGCCGGGAGGGGGCCCAGAAGAACCGGGGCCAGTGGTCCTGCGCCGCCCTCATGGACGCCAGGAGCATCGCCGCCACCGTCCGCCGGGGCGGGCGGATCACCGGCGCCGATGAGCTGGAGGTTTCCTACCGGGAATATGACTACCATTATAATCCGGAAATCTATGAGAAGCAGGTCTATTCCGGCTGGGGCCGTCCCGTGGCGGAGGAGCCCATCCGCCTGGGGCCCGGCATCGCCGACTGGCCCCGGATGTATCCCCTGGGGGACCACCTGATCCTCCGGGTCACCGGGGCTTATGAGGGCTCGGTGACCACCGACGACCTGATCCCTTCCGGCGAGGCCTCCGCCCACCGCAGCGACCCCAACCGTATTTCGGAGTATCTCCTGGTAAACAAGGACCGGGAGCTGGTGGGCCGGGCCAAGGCGGTCCGGGAGGAGGAGCGCCGCCGCCGGGAGGAAGACCGCCTGGAGGACCAGGACCTGGCGGAGGCCTTCCGCTGGCTCCGGGAAAAGACCGGCGCCGGTTTGAGCCAAGTGACCATCGGCGGCCTGCTGGCGGCGCCCCTCCTGGGGGACGGCTCCAGCCGGGAGCAGGCGGCCAGCAGCCAGAAGGTGCTGGGAGGCTGGGCCAACCTGGCGGAGGAATACGCCACCAAGCGGTACCGTTCCAACCTGATCAACTGGGGGCTGCTGCCCTTTACGGCGGAAGAGCTGCCATCCCTGGCGCCGGGCCAGCTTCTGGTGGTGCCCCATATCCGTCAATGTTTGGCGGAAGGGAAAGCCCAGGTGGAAGGATACCTGGTTTCGGAGGGGATGAAGCCCATCCTCCTGGGGCTGGGCGCCCTGACTTCCACCGAGCGGGAAATCCTTTTGAAAGGCTGCGTCATCAATTATTACCGACGGGAGCAGTGATCCCAGCGGGTGTTTTCCGGGGAGCCCTCTCTTACAGGGGCTCCCCGGTCCTGCAAAACCACGTCCTCCAATGAAGGACAAAATCCACTGAATACGGAATGGACGCACTACAAATTGTATCATCCGAAACGAGGTATACAACCTGTTGTCGGCGCCCAAAAAAGAAGAAAAAATTCAGGTAAATTGCACCGAAAAAATTTGTAAAAAGGTGTTGACAGTAGGGGAGGGGGTGTGGTATTATAACAAAGCCGTTCGGGCGGGGGAAACCGCCGGACGGGCTCGCACCTTG
>CAJFUT010000193.1 GCA_904420255.1 uncultured Angelakisella sp.
ACTGTTCATAAAAAAGGAGGAGAACAGATTTCTGAAGTTTTTTACCAGATTGATAGAAAAGAAACTGCCCTTGCCGCGCAGAAGCGGAAGGACAGTTTTCCACAAGCTCCGCCGGCTTCCCGCCCGAAAGGCGGTACTGCCGGCAGCTATCCCAGGGGGCTTTGGCCCTGCCGGGAGAAGGTCCATTCCTTTTCAAACACGGAAGGCGGTGCCGTTTCCGGCGTCACCTACAGTTCCCGGCTCCATGGCGGCTCTGCCGCTTTAGGCATCCGGGAATCGGAATGCGGATGATTCAATTTTCGTTTATGCCGCCGCGGCCTCCTTGGCCTGCCGGGCCTCCCTGCGTTTCCGCCGGCGGTCCACAAAACAGCAGATGTAATAGCTGATCTGCATCAGCAGAAGCATGGGGACGGCCAGCATCATCTGGGAAACCACATCGGGCGGGGTGATGATGGCTGCCACCACAAAGATCAGCACCACCAGCACGCTCCGCTTATCCCGGATGGATTCCGGCTTCAGGTACCCCAGCTTGGAAAAGAGGTAGACCAGCACCGGCATCTCAAAGACGATGCCAAAGGCCAGCAGCATTTTGTTGACAAAGTCGGCGTAATTCTGGACCGAGATCATGGGGGCGACTTCTTCGGTGGCGATGCGGACAAAGAACTCCAGGGTGATGGGAAGCACCGCCGCATAGCTGAACACCACGCCCCCCGCAAAGCACAGGAGGCCGAAGAAGAGGGAGGTGAGGACATATACCTTTTCCTGGCGGTAAAGCCCTTTCCCCACAAAGGCCCATATCTCATAGATGGTGATGGGGGAACAGAGGACGATGGCCGCGATAAACGCTATCTGGATATAGACCAGCAGCAGCTCCTGGGGGGAGATGTAAACCAGCTCCATCCCCGGGTTCAGGGCGAAAAGGTATTCCATGATCACGGCGGCGTATTGAAAGAGGATCACCGCCGCAATCAGGTTCAGCGCCAGCACCACCGCCAGACGGCGGCGCAGCTCTCCCAGATGGTCCAGCAGCCTCATTTCTCCTGAGGATTTGCTAGGCTTAGCCACCGGATCGCTCCCTTCCCTGCTGTATCGAAGAAGGACGCATCACTTGACTTCGGGGCTGGAGGAGGCGCCCGCCTCGCTCTTGACCGCCGCCTGCTGGGGCTGGGCCTGGGCCTGGGCCTGCTGAGGCTTCGGATCCTCCATCACGTCCTTGGAGAGCTGGTTGAGCCCATCCTGGACCTCCTGGGTCCCCTTGCGGAACTCCTTCATGGCCTGGCCCATGGACCGGGCGAGAGCCGGGAGCTTGGAGGGTCCGAAGATCAGCAGAACCACCACCAGGATAATGAGCAGCTCGCCCATACCGATTTTTCCGAACATAGCTTTTTCTCCTTATCGATTATCCAGTTTCAGCCCCAGCCTCCATTCCCCGGTATAAACCTCCGGGCTGGAGGAAAGGACCCTTCCTATAACGCAGATCCCTTTTTGGGCCGCCAGCTCCACCCCCAGGTCGCTGGGGTATTTCATGGTGGCCACCACCGGGATCCCCACCGCCGCCGCCTTGGCAACCATTTCGTGGCTGAGGCGGCCGGTGGTGAACAATGCCGATCCGGCAAAGTTGATCTCTTTCATTATACCCGCCCCTATGGCTTTGTCAACCGCGTTGTGGCGGGCGATGTCCTCCCGCGCCACCATCCCGCCGGGCCACCGCACCGAAGCGCCGTGGACGCCGCCGCTGCTTTGGCGCAGGGGGGTGTTTTCCATGGTATCCTCCGCCTGCCGGACCACCTCCGCCAGGGTGGTGGTCCAAGGAGCGGCTGTTTCCCGCCGGGGAACCGATTTCCCCAGAGGGCCGGCCGTTTCCACCGCCACCCTGAGAGGGGCCTCCTCCGTCCGGATTCGGGGAAGCCGGGCGGGGTCCAGAAGCCCCCGTCCCATCAGGTACCCGAGGGCCAGCTCGGGCAGGTCCGCCGGGGTGCAGTAGAAGGTGGCGATCAGCTCCCCGTCCACCCAGAGGGGGACGGGCCGCTCCACCGGGAGGCCGCTGAGGGTGGCATGGCTCATGGCTGCTGTCCGCCTTTCAGGGATTTTCCCGCTCCCCTACCTCCACCTGCTGGATCAGGGCCTGGGCGTAGCGACGGGAGAGATACTGGGAGGAGTAGAAGCCCTTGCCGCCGTTGGTGGCGGTGACCACGTCGATGTCGGCGTACTGCTCCTCCAGCTTCATCCGGGCCTGGGCCCCCAGGATCTCATCCATGGTGAAGTAGAAAGGATAGGCCATCAGCTTCCGGAACTGGGTGGGGCGGGGGTAAAGCTGGCTGTCGCTCCGGGTGATGGTAGCGATGGTGCGGAGGATGTCTTTATCCTCCAGCAGGGATTGCAGCTCGGCAAAATGCCGGGTCATCATCTCAGTGTCAAAGAAATAGAGATCCTTCGCCCCCTGGACGAAGGCGATCTTCGCCAACGCCGGGTCCGCCTCCGGGGTGCCCACCGCCGCCAGCAGGGCGGCCAGCTCCTCGGCGGTAACCCCCTCCGGCGGATTCAGCTTCATTTTTTTCAGCGGCTCCACCTTGGAATCAATAGAGCGATCCCGTATATGCTTCGCCAGCTTTTGGGCGGGAGTTTCCTCCGGCTTGGCGGGGGGCTGCTCCGGCGCCGCCTCCATCTCCGGGGCGGGGGCCTGCTCCGGCTCCTCCGGGAGGTCCTCCTGAAGCTGCCGCTCCAGTTCTTCCTGATTGTTTTCCATCTGTCTAACCTCGATCCGGCCTTTCCCGGCGGCGCGGCCGCGCCGCCGGGAAAGGCGATTCATACACGCCGGTTATCTTTTCGCCTTGGATCAGGCGGGAAGGAGCCCCTTGGCCTCCAGGTTATCCGCCACATCGGAAAGCCCGAACTTCTCCAGGGTGGCCCGGGTGGGGGCGCCGGTGGTTTCATCCCAGCCGAACTCACGGTAGAACATGGTGAGGGCGGTCTGCCAGTCATCCCGGTCCATCTTGACGGTGCCTTCCTCGAAGGGCTGCAGGTCGGGATCGGCTTCAAAGATGAAGTTGGAAACCACATCGTGCTCGTTGCGCATATCGGTGGTGCCGAAGGCCTCCACCGTCATGGCCCGCTGGAGCTGGATGACCCGCTCAGCGGCCTCATTGAGGGATTCCTCGGTCCAATCCTGGCCGGTGACGGCAGCCATATACTGGGCCTCCACCGACAGGTCGCCCTTGTAGCCCCGGTCCTTGCGGGGGCTGAAGGTCATGGGCCAGACCCAGTTGCAGAGGGTCATGGAATCGTGGATCACCTGGCGGATCACGCCGAACTTGGCGAACTTCGCCTTGTTCTCGTTCATGGGGGTATAGGCCTGAGGCTTATCCAGAGCGCCCTCGCCGAAGGTTTCCTCGATGATGGACTTCTGGAGGTCGTAGGGCAGGCCGGAGCCGGTGATGTTCACGATGGTGTGGCACATACCGTCGCGGTTGTAGATGATGTTGGTGAGCAGGCCCACCTGGGCGGCGCACTCGTTGCCGTGGTGGCGCTTGCCGCCCACAGGGCCCCAAACGCCAATGGCCGAGCTGTTGATATATTCATCGCCCAGGATATCATGATACCGCTGGCTGACATTGTAAGCGCCGTCGGCCAGGTGGGAGAGCTCCCCCTTGCCGCTGGCGACCATCTCCAGGATATCCTTCAGGAAGGTGATATCGCCAGCAGCCCGCTTATCCCAGGGGATGGAATCGAACTCGGCAGGGGGCAGGATCTGCCGGAGGAGGGCGCAGTCGTTGGCCATGAAATAATTGAGGGTGGCGTTCAGATCGCCGTAGTTGTCCCACAGGCCCAGGTCATCGGCCACGGTGCAGGCCAGGTAGCCGGCCATAAACTCGCCGTCCCCTTCTTCCGACACATCCTGGAAGGACGGCATCAGATCCCGGTTCCGGGCGTAGACGCCGTTGGCCATGCAGGTGTTGGCGTGGGCCGCCTTGACGCCGGTCTTCTCCTCCAGCGCGGGAACGTTGAGGGAGGCGTAGCAGCGGATGGGGCAGGTGGCGCAGCCGGTCATCTTGACGGTGTACTGCTCGGCAATGTCGCCCCAGTCCTTAACAGCCTTCTGGCAGCGATACCCCATGAGGGTGGGCTGCCCCGGAGGCGACTCGCCGGTGTCGATGGGGCCGCCCTCGGCGGCGCCCCAGGTGAGGCCGGGATGGCCGGTCCAGCGGCTGCTGGCATTTTCATACTCGGACCAGGACTGGGCGACGGTGGGAACCACGTGGTTGTTGTTGGAGCCCATCAGATCGCTCATGACGTAGTTGTTCAGCTCCAGGACCTTCTTGGAATCCGCCACATAGACGGCCTTGGTGCCGTAGATGGCGATGGCCTTCAGGTTCTTGGAACCGAAGATGCAGCCCACACCGCCGCCGCCGGAATGGCCGCCGTTGTTGAGGACATTGGCCATAAGGATGCCGTTTTCGCCGGCAGGGCCGATGGTGACCACATTGGTGCCGGTGCCTTCCACTTTGCAGATCTCGGCCACGGTGTCCATGGTGTACTTGCCCCAGACAAAGGCAGCGTCCTTGATCTGGACATCGTCGTCCTTGATGCTGATGTAGACGGGC
>CAJFUT010000194.1 GCA_904420255.1 uncultured Angelakisella sp.
CGGCAGCTGGAGGAACGCCAGGCGGGGCTCCGGGGGAGCATCTCCCTGGCCCTCTCCCCCATGCGGGCCCAGCAGCTTCTTCCCCAGTTGATGCCCCTGCTGAAACGGGAGCTCCCCGGGCTGGAGCTGCAGCTGGTCCATGGCAGCGACCGGGACTCCCTACACGCCCTGACCCAGGAGGGCGCCGCGGATTTTTCGGTCAACAGCCGGGTCTACCCCGACCTGGCCCAGGAGGAAATCGCCTCTGCCGCCTTCCTGCTGGCGGTGCCGATGGACCATCCCCTGGCCCTCCAGTGGAAAGGGGAAAAACACTGGGAGAAAAAGGGGACAGCCACCCTGGAGGATGTAGCCGAGGATCTTTTCCTTCTCAACTACAGCTCCCAGGGCGGGCGGATCATCGCTGAGGCGTACTTCCGGGAGAGCGGCTTCGCCCCTCGCCGGCGGCTGGAGCTTTACGACTACTACACCATCGCCAAGCTGGTGGAAAGCGGCATCGGCGTGGCCCTTTTTGCGGACCACAACGCCGCTTGCCTCATCGACACCCTGAATGTTTCCTTTTTCCGGCTGCGGGGTACTCCCCGAAGTCCAGTTTATCTCTCTTACCGCCAATCCCTTTACCTGACGCCTGTGATGAAAAGCTTCATAGAGCTTTGCAAAAGCCCATGCCTCTGGATGCCCCTCGGCAACACGGCGCCGAGGGACAGGAAAGGGCCCCCGGGTTAAAAACCCGGGGGCCCGGAGGATCGCAGCCGTTAGCTGTTGGTGCCCATGAACTGTTCCTTTGTCTGGTCAATTTTCTGCTGCGGCGCCTGCTCGGTGGGATACCAGCTGCGCTTCTGCATTTCCTGGAAAATCTCCATCTGAATCTGGTGCTCCTCCCCAAGGAGGGTCATAAACTCAGAATGGAGGGCGCCGGAGGCGCATTCCCCCGCGGCGGTGTTGTAATCCGCCGTCATCTGCTTCTGGGAGGCCAGGATGTCGTCCAGGATCTCCCGGTCGCCAAAGGTTGGGTTGATCTCGGCCATCTGGATTCCCCCTTCCTTTAACCAAGCTGGTTGAGCAGGGTATTATAGTGGTTCTGGTGCTTCGCGGCCACCTGCTCGCATTTGTTGCGGAGCTGAGGGTCGCAGCACTGGCCGGCGTACATCTTGTACTTCTTCACCAAAACCTGTTCACGGACAAGCTGGTCCTGAATGGAGCCTAGTTCCTTCGTGGTCAGATTTGCCATTCCGGTCACTCCTTTGCCCTTTTGCCGGGCGGATGGTTCCCCGTCCGCCGGCACCCTTATTGTATGGAGAGGGCCGGGCCCTATGCCCGGAAACTTTTTGCTCAGGCCGGCAGCACCACATAAAGCCAGATGCAGAGAAAGTGGCAGACGCTGCCCCCCAGGACAAAGAGGTGCCAGACGCTGTGCATATAGGGCTTATGGACGGCGTAAAACAGCAGCCCGCCGGTGTAGCAGAGGCCCCCGGCCACCAGAAGCCCCATTCCCGCCGCCGGCAGCAGCTCCACCAGCGTCCCCAGCTTCAGGACGATGGCCCAGCCCATGGCCACATAGCAGACCATGGAAAGTTTTTCAAAGCGCCGGAGGCTGACGGCATTGAGGGCGATGCCCACCAGGGCCGCCCCCCAGATGCCGAAAAAGATCAGCCAGCCCCCCGCCTCCCGGAGGGTCACCAGGGCGAAGGGGGTGTAGCTCCCGGCGATGAGGAGGAAGATGCTGCAGTGGTCAAAGACCCGGAGCACCTCCTTGGCCCGGGGGCTCTGGACGGCGTGATAGACGGTGGACATCAGGTACAGCTCCATGAGGGAAAAGCCGTAGGCGATGGAAGCCCCCAGCTTATAGGGGTCCCCCTGGAGGGCCGAGGCCGCCACCAGCAGAGTGGTGGCAGCCGCCGCCAGCATGGCCCCCAGGCCATGGGTGATGGCGTTCATCAGCTCCTCCCCCATGGTGTACCGCTTGGGGAAGCTCCCCCCATGAATCACGTTTTCCATCCAGAATCCCTCCCTTGGATCCCGGCGGAGGCGGCCCCGTCCTTACGCCCCAGGCTTCTTTCCCAGATTGGCCAGGAATTCCTCGGCCCGCCGGAGCATCTCCTCCGGGTCCTCCACCCCTCTGGAAAGGGATTCCATGGGGCAGAGGCCGGTGTTGTCCCGGTTGCGGATGGCCTCCACCTTTGTTCCATAGCCGGCGCGGATGCCAGCCTTGTTCAGTTCGTCCAGCGCCCCCTGGCTGAGGACCCCGGCGTAAAGCTCCCCGATGCCGCCAAGGCGGCAGAGCATCGCCGCCGCCCGGCCGATGACCTTATCCGCCAGGGCCGCTCCGGGGTGGGCGGCCGCGGCCCCCCGGCAGTACTCCACCAGGGGCCGGATGCCTCGCTCCCTGGAGGTGAAGACGATCTCCTCCCCGTCCGCCACAACGCAGGTGTAGCCCCCTTCTTCCAGGGTGCGCTTTGCCAATTCCATGGTATTCAAATGCGGTTCCTCCCGTTCTTTTGTCCCCGGCCCTCTCGGCGCCGGCGCGGATCAATTTTTAACCCATAGGCACTATTATACGCAAAAAGGGCTGGTCCTTCAATACCGGGGGCGGGGAACGGGGCGGCGGTCCGGGGTCGCTTCATCTGGTTTTTAAAACTAGATGAAGCATTTTTTATTACTGTAATTTAATATTACCACCATCTTGCCGGAAATTCAAGTAAACTTTTTGTAACGGATCGTTGACGGGGAAGCGAAACCGGGGTACAATCGGTTTGTAACCGGCGCGGCCCTGCCGCCCTTTCGGATAAGGAGGATTGCAAATGTCCAAGGTCCTGGAAAATTTTCTGCGCTATATTTCTTACGACACCCAGTCCCAGGAGGACCGGGAAGAGGTGCCCAGCACCCAGAAGCAGTTCCGGCTGGCGGAGCAGCTGGCCAGGGAGCTGGGGGAGCTGGGGGCGGAGGAGGTCCGCCTGGACGACCACTGCTACGTCTACGCCGCCATCCCCGCTTCCCCCGGGAAGGAGGGGCTGCCGCCCCTGGGGTTCATCGCCCACATGGACACCAGCCCCGCCGTCAGCGGCGCCGGGGTGAAGGCCCGGATTGTGGAGCGCTACGGCGGGGAGGACATCCCCCTGAACGACGAGGGGGCGGTCCTCTCCCCCAGCCAGTACCCCAGCCTGCTCCGCTACCGGGGGCAGGACCTGGTGGTCACCGACGGCAG
>CAJFUT010000195.1 GCA_904420255.1 uncultured Angelakisella sp.
CGCCGACTGGTTTTGGCCGTGGGGTTCCAAGGGGTTTACCCCTTGGTTGCTCTTTGGCTACTTTCTGGCAATTCAGAAAGTAGCATACTCGGTGCTGCGCTGCGAGCGGAACAAAAATAGACAGAAGCGCAGCGTTGCAAAAATCAGTACCCCAGCGGAGAAAGCGAATCTAGGATTGAGGAAGGCGCTGCGCAGCAGAAAAAAGGACCCGGCCTGGGCGACTGCCCAGGCCGGTCCTTTGGCTGTCCGGCCCGGAACGGAAAAGCAAAAAAACGCTCCGGGCCTCTATGAGGAGTAAAGAAGCACGCAAAAAATGTGGATGGGTTCCGGCTCAGCCGTAAACCGGGTCGTGGTACTCCCGGGCGGATTCCTCCCCCAGGAGGACCCGGCGGATGCCCATGGCCAGGGATTCCATCTCGTCCTCGCCGGGCCACAGCTCCACCGGGGCGATGAAGGAAACCCGGGGGGTGATCCAGTCGGTGAGCATCTTGGAATAGGCCACGCCCCCGGTGAGGAGGATGGCGTCCACCTGGCCGTTTACCACGGTGGCCAGCTCCCCGATGGCCTTGGCGATCTGGTAGGCCATGGTCTCATAGACCAGGCGGGCCTTTTCGTCCCCCTGGGCCACCAGCTCCTCCACCTCTTTGGCGTTGGCGGTGCCCAGGTGCCCGGCCAGGCCCCCGGTGCCCCGGGTGCGCTTTTTGATGTAGTCCAGGTCGTATTTCCGGGCCATCTTCAGGATCTGCCGGACCGAAACCCGGCCGCAGGATTCGGGGCCGAAGGGCCCCTCGTCGTTGTCCACGATGTCCTCCATCCGGCCCTTGTGGTGGAGGCTGACGGTGAAGCCGCCTCCCAGGTGGGCCACGATGAAGGTCATGTCGGCGTATTTCTTCCCGTGGGAGGCGGCGGATTTGTGGGCCACCGCCCGGGAATTGAGGGTATGGCAGAGGCAGGTCCGGGGGGTTTCCGGGATGCCGGTGAGCCGGGCCAGGGGGATCATCTCGTCCACCGCCACCGAGTCGTAAATGTAGGCGGTGATCCCCAGGGGCTTCGCGATGCCGTCGGCGATGATGGCGCCCAGGTTGGAGGCGTGGTCCTCCACCGGGGCCTCCCGCAGGCGCCGGAGCATGGTGTCATTGACGATATAGGCGCCGGACTGCACCGGGGGGAGCATCCCCCCCCGGCCCACCACGGCGGAGAGGCTCTCCACCGGGATGTTGTGCTCCTCCAGGCAGGAAAGGACCACCTTGCGGCGCATATCCGTCTGGTCGGTGATGCAGGAATAGGGGGCCAGCTCCTCGGCGGTGTGCCGGAGGGTCTGGCAGAAAAGGGGCTCCTCGTTCTGATAAACCGCCACCTTGGTGGAGGTGGAGCCGGGGTTGATGCAAAGAATTCTGGTGTCCACAGGAAGCCTCCGTCAGCTGAGATTCATGCCCACTTCCAGAGCCTTGATGTTCAGCTCCACAAAGGCGGGCTTTACGTTTTCCCGGATGATCTGGGCCCAGTCGATGTGCTGAAGGTTCATGTGGCGCACAATGGTCCCCAGGAGGATGACGTTCATCACCTTGGGGTTGCCCAGCTTTTCCGCCTCGGCGGCGGCGTCCACCACGGTGGTGTCCGCCACCCGGCGCAGCTCGTCCAGGATGCCCTCGGGATAGGCCACCTTGCCGGTGGTGACGGGCACCGAGGGGATCTGGTAGTCGTTCACCACCACTTTGCCCCCCACCTTGAGGTACTCCAGCCACCGCAGGGCCTCCATCTCCTCGAAGGACACCAGCAGGTCGGCGGAGCCCACCTCGATGACGGGGCTCCAGACCTTGGTGCCGTAGCGGATCTGGGAGGAAACCGAGCCCCCCCGCTGGCTCATGCCGTGGATCTCGCTCATCTTGACGTCGTAGCCGGCCTGCATCAGGCCGTTGGAAAGGAGCTTGGAGGCCAGGATGGTGCCCTGGCCGCCCACGCCCACCAGCAGAATGCTCTTGGTATTGTCGTTCATGTTTTTTGACCCCCTTTCTGATTCCTTACCGGGTTTCCCGGGAGATGGCTCCCTTGGGGCAGAGCTGGGCGCAGACGTCGCAGCCCAGGCACTGATCCCGGCTGATGACCGCCTTCTTCCGCCCCGCGTCGAAGGAGATGGCGGGGCAGCCGCTCCGCAGGCAGATGCGGCAGCCGATGCACTTGGCGGGGTCCACCGCGTCCTTCTCGGAGAACATCCCGGGGAACTCGTCCTTGTCCGCCTTGGAGAACTTCTTCAGGGCGCAGGGCCAGCGGGTGATGATCACCGAGGGCTCGTCGGTGACGGCCAGGGCCTCGTCGATGGCCTTCTTCACCGCGGCCAGGTCGTTGGGGTTGACCTTCCACAGGTGCTTGATGCCGCAGGCCCGGACCAGGGCCTCCAGGTCGGTGATGTTGGCTTCCTCACCCATGGCGTTGTAGCCGGTGCCGGGGTTCTGCTGATGGCCGGTCATGCCGGTGATGCGGTTGTCCAGGATGATGGTGACGGTGTTGGAGTGGTTATAGACCACCTCCAGGAGGGAATTGACGCCGGTGTGGAAGAAGGTGGAATCGCCGATGACGCTGACCACCCGGGTCTTGCAGTCCGGCTGCATATCAAAGACCTTCTGGGCGCCGTGGCCGGCGCTGATGCTGGCCCCCATGCAGAGGTTGAAGTCCATGGCGTTGTAGGGCTCGGCAAAGCCCAGGGTGTAGCAGCCGATGTCCCCGGCGATCATCAGGTCCTTGCGGCGGCCCAGGTCGTAAAAGACGCCCCGGTGAGGGCAGCCGGCGCAGAGTGCCGGGGGACGGGGGACCACCTTGTCCTTGTCCCAGGTGAGGGTGGGGTGGGTGGCGCCGGTGAGGGCCTTCCGGAGGACGTCGGGGGTCTGCTCCCCGCTGAAGGGGAAGAAGTGGTAGCCCTTGGGGTCGAAGCCCAGGGTCCGCACGGCGGTTTCCAGGATGGGGTCGTTCTCCTCCACGATGTAGATTTCATCCATCTTCTCGCAGAATTCCCGGATGAGGTTCATGGGCAGGGGATAGGTGAAGCCCAGCTTCAGGAAGGAGGTCCCTTCGGGGAAGGCTTCCCGGGCGTACTGGTAGGCCACCCCCGAGGCGATGACGCCGGTTTTGCCGTGGTATTCGGCGTAGTTGAGGGGGGTGGTTTCGGCGTATTCGGCCAGCCGGTTGGTGCGCTCCTCCACCTTCAGCCGCAGCTTCCGGGAGATTTCCGGCACGGTCATGTATTTCTGGAGGTTCTTGTGGTAGGGGCGGATGGCCACTTCCTGGCGGTCACCCAGCTCCACGATGCTCTTGGAATGGCAGACCCGGGTGGTCATCCGCACCAGCACCATGGTGTCAAAATCCTCGCTGATCTGGAAGGCCAGCTTCATCATGTCCTTGCATTCCTGGCTGTCCGAGGGCTCCAGCATGGGGATTTTGGCGTGGCGGGCGTAGTGGCGGTTGTCCTGCTCGTTCTGAGAGGAGTGCTGGCCGGGCTCGTCGGCGGAGATGGCCACCATGCCGCCCCCCACCCCCATGTAGGCGTAGGTGAACATGGGGTCGGCGGCCACGTTCATGCCCACCTGCTTCATGCTGGCCATGGACCGGGCCCCGGCCATGGACGCGCCGATGGCGGCCTCCATGGCCACCTTTTCGTTGGGGGCCCATTCGGAATCGATCTCTTTGTAGGTGGAGAGGTTCTCCAGAATCTCGGTGCTGGGGGTGCCGGGATAGGCGGAGGCGAAGTGGACCCCCGCTTCCCAGGCGCCCCGGGCAATGGCTTCATTGCCGGTCAATAATTTCTTCATAGCATCCATCCTCCTTTGCCGGGGAGCCCCGGCGGGCAATCAC
>CAJFUT010000196.1 GCA_904420255.1 uncultured Angelakisella sp.
CGCCTTTACATCAGGGGGGCAAAGAGGCGCAGGACGCTCCGCAGCAGCCGGGTGGGCAGGCGGACGGCCCGGCACTGCTGGAGGGTGATCTCCTGGCTGACGGCCTGGGTCTGGAGGAAGTCCTTCCGCATATCCCCGATGCAGCGGCAGCGGTAGAGCCAGACGGCGCACTCAAAGTGGAGGTAGAGGCTGCGGAAATCCAGGTTGATGGTCCCCACCACCCCCAGCTCGTCGTCCACCGTGAAGGACTTGGCGTGGATGAAGCCGGGGGTGTATTCGTAGATCTTCACCCCCGCCTCCACCAGGGATTCGTAATAGGCCCGGGTGAGGACGTGGACATACCATTTGTCGGCGATATGGGGGGTGATGATCCGCACGTCCACCCCGGATTTGGCGGCGGTGCGCAGGGCGGTGATCATTTCGTTGCTGAGGATCAGGTAGGGGGTGGTGATGTAGACATACCGCTTGGCCTTGTTGATGAGGTTGAGGTAAACCGTTTCCCCCACCGGCTCGTCGTCCAGGGGGCTGTCGGTGTAGGGCTGGACGAAGCCGTCGCAGGGGATGGGGGAGAGCTGGTGGACCCGGGGGAGGTAGAGGGAGAAGTCCTCCTGGGAGCCCGAAACATAGTCCCAGAGGGAGAGGAACATGACGGTGAGCCCCCAGACGGCGTCCCCGTGGAGGAGGACGGCGGTGTCCTTCCAGTGGCCGTGCTTTTCGTAGGCGTTGATGTATTCGTCCGCCAGGTTGATCCCCCCGGTGAAGCCGGTGTGGCCGTCGATGACGCAGATCTTCCGGTGGTCCCGGTTGTTGAGGCGGGTGGAGAGCACCGGCACAAAGGGGTTGAAGACGCAGCAGCGGATCCCCTTCTCCTCCAGCACCTGGCGGTAATGGGTGGGGAGGGTCAAGAGGCACCCCACGTCGTCGTACATCACCCGCACGTCCAGCCCCTCCCGGGCCTTCCGCTCCAGGATCTCCAGGATGGAGTTCCACATCTTGCCCTCCTGGATGATGAAGTATTCCAGGAAGATGTAATGCCGGGCCTTTTCCAGCTCCTCCAGCATCCGCTGGAACTTCGCCTCCCCCGAGGGGAGGTATTCCACCGAGGTGTTCTGGAAGGGGGGAGAGCCGGCGGTGCCCAGGATATACCGGGACTGGTTGGCGGCGTCGGGGCTGAGGCGGTCGATGGCCTCCAGGGAGTCGAACCGCACCAGGTGGATGTTCCGGAAGCACCGCTTCAGCCGGGCCATCTTTTTCCGCTCGTGGGCGCTGAGCTTGTTGCCGCCGAACAGGAGGTAGATCAGCCCCCCGAACACCGGCACCAGCAGGATGGGGATGATCCAGGCGATCTTGTAGGCGGGATTCAGCTTGCTGCTGATGATGTAAAGCACAGCCACAATGCTGATGAGGATGTTGAGGGCGTAGAAATAGATAAAATATTCCTGGAACCGCAGCAGCATCAACAGCAGCAGGATGAGCTGGGCCACAATGGCGGTCCCCACCACGGTGACCCGCTTGAACAGCAGGCTGATGGCCTTCTGAAGCACAATCTCCCTCCTTTCCTCACAGGGCGTGCGCAACACAGCAATCTACTATAATATTACCATATTTCGGGGAAAATGCAAAACCCGGCCCCTTCCCCCCGCAAAAAACGGGGGCGGGGCCGGGCGGAGCGGGGGAGGGCCGGGGGGTTATCCCCGGGCGGGGGAGCCCAGCAGCTCCGCCTCCACCCGGGCCATGCCCAGGCGCTCCACCGTGGAGCCGAACCGCTCCCCGGGGAGCCCCTCCCGCTGGAACAGGAGGATGGCCCGCTCCACCACCGCCGGGACCTCCTCCCGGGCCACCAGGGTGGAGAGGGGGGTGCCGATGCGGATCTCCTTGCCCCAGCGGCCCCCCACATAGACCTTGTAGCGGGTTTCCCCGCAGGCCAGGGCGCCGAAGGGGCAGGCGGAGGCGCAGCGGCCGCAGTGGTTGCAGCGGGCGGCGTCCAGGGCCATCTTTTCCCCCTGGGGCAGGGTGGCGGCCTTCATGGGGCAGGCTTCGGCCACCTGGCATTTTTTGCAGCCCCGGCAGAGCTCGGGCTTGTACTGGGGCACCCGCTGGCCCACCAGCCCCAGGTCGTTGAGCTCCGGCTTGACGCAGTTGTTGGGGCAGCCCCCCACGGCGATTTTGAACTTGTGGGGCAGGGTCAGGCTGTGACAGCCCTCGTAAAACCGCTGGTGCAGCTCCCGGGCCAGGGCCTGGGTGTCGTAAAGGCCGAAGACGCAGGTGGTCCCCTTGCAGGAGGTGACGGGGCGGACCCGGGCGCCGGTGCCGCCGGTGACCATCCCCTCCCGGGCGATGTAGGACTGGAAGGCGGGGATGCTCTCGTAGGGGATGCCGGGGACCTCCACCGTCATCCGGGTGGTGAAGGCCACGGTGCCGGAGCCGTATTCCCGGGCGGCCTCCCCCAGGCAGATGAGCTGGCCGGCGGTGAGGGTGCCGTTTTCGGTGATGATCCGCCCGGAGAAGCACTGGGTCCCCCGGTTGAGGAGGAAGCCCTCCCCCTTGACGCGCTTAATATCTTCCGGAGTGATGGACATGGAAAATCTCCTTTCCTGTTTTGGGTTTCCCCATTTTTCGACATACTGCAACAGTATAGCATACCCGGACGGCCGTAGCAAGCCCGGCCTACCGGGCCGGACTTGACAGCCGGCTCCAGCCGGCCGTATAATGCAGTCAAACCACAGGGAAAGGGGAGGATGGGGATGAGGAAATGGCTGGGGCACCTGAGGACGGTGGGCCGCCACCGGCGGCTGGTGCGCCAGGGGTGCTTCCGGGTGGGGCTCTACTGGCAGGGGCTGACCCACGACCTTTCCAAGTACTCCCCGGCGGAATTCCTGGTGGGGGTGCGGTACTACCAGGGCACCCGCAGCCCCAACGAGGCCCAGCGGCTGGCGGAGGGCTTCAGCGGCGCCTGGCTCCACCACAAGGGCCGCAATAAGCACCACCTGGAATACTGGCTGGACTACAGCCCCTCGGGGGACCACACCCTGGTGGGCTGCCGGATGCCGGAGAAATACGTGGTGGAGATGTTCTGGGACCGGGTGGCCGCCAGCAAGACCTACCGGGGGGCGGCGTACACCCAGGCCTACCCCTGGGAATACTACGCCCGGAACGGGGAGGGGGCCCTCCTCCACCCCGAGAGCCGGGCCCTTTTGGAGGAGCTGCTCCTGCTGCTCCGGGACCGGGGGGAGGAGGAGGCCTGCCGCCATATCCGGGAGGAGGTGCTCCGCCGTCCCCGGACCCCCTCCCGGACGGGAGCCGTTTGACGGCATTTTCCCCGGGATTTTGGAATGAGCCATGAAAAATTTGCGTTTTCCGGAATTTTTCCATGAAAAGCTCCGCCTTCCCCAAAATGGCTCGGTTTTCCACTGAATTCTGCATAAATAATCCCCCGCACACCCCCCCGATTTGTGAGTTGTTACGAATGATTCCTTCGGGGGGCTTTTTTGCCCCCAAACCGATTGACACCCCCCGGCGAAATCAATATAATTCACCTGTCAGATTGGAATAAATTGCACCCTGGCGGAGAGGAAGCGCCCGGCCCCATGGCCCCGCGCCCTGTGCGCCGGGGCGAAAAAAACTTTGGGGGGAAAGGGGACGCCCCGCCCTCCCGGGGAGGAGGCTCCGCTGTGAGCGACACCATGATCCTGCAGCTGCAGGACATCACGAAATCCTTTGGGGAAACGCAGGTTTTGCGGGGGATCAGCATCGACATCCGCCAGGGGGAGTTCATCACCTTCCTGGGCTCCAGCGGCTGCGGCAAAACCACCACCCTGCGGATCATCGCCGGGCTGGAGGAGCCGGACAGCGGCCGGGTCATCCTGGAGGGGAAGGACGTCACCGACCTTGCCCCCAACAAGCGGGACGTCAACACCGTTTTCCAGAGCTACGCCCTGTTCCCCCACATGAACGTGGAGCAGAACATCGGCTACAGCCTGCGGCTCAAAAAGGCCCCCAGGGAGGAGGTCCGCCGGGCGGTGCAGGATTCCCTGGAGCTGGTGCAGCTGCCGGGCTACGAAAAGCGGATGCCCTCCGAGCTTTCCGGCGGCCAGCGCCAGCGGGTGGCCATCGCCCGGGCCCTGGTGAACAACCCCCGGGTGCTGCTGCTGGACGAACCCCTGGGCGCCCTGGACCTCCAGCTCCGGCGGCAGATGCAGGTGGAGCTCAAGCGCCTCCAGAAGCGGCTGGGCATCACCTTCCTCTATATCACCCACGACCAGGAGGAGGCCCTCAATATGAGCGACCGCATTGTTGTGATGCGGGAGGGGCTCTTTGAGCAGGTGGGCTCCCCCGCCGACGTCTACGACCGCCCCCGCACCAGCTTCGTGGCCCAGTTTGTGGGCAGCGCCAACATCCTCCGGGGCACCGCCCGCCGGTGGAAGGAGGGGCTGATGGTGATGGAATGCCAGGGGGGCCGGGTGCCCTTTGACCCGGCGGGGCGGCCGGTCCGGGAGGACGGGCCCGTCACCCTGGCGGTGCGCAGCGAGCAGATCCGCTTCCAGAAGGACCCCGGGCCGGAGGATCCCGGCATCCGGGGCACCGTAAAGGAAAAGAGCTTCGCGGGCGGGATGCTCCGCATCGCCTTCACCCTCCCCGACGGCACCGAAGTGGTGGCCAGCCGCCACGGCATCGACCTGGACATCCAGCCCGGCCAGGCGGCCTCCCTGTACTGGGAGCCCCGCGCCGCCGTGGCGGTGGATGTGGAGGGAGAGCAGTGAGCCGCCGCAGCGCCGCCGCCCGGCGGAAAAACGGCGTTTCCTGGCTCATGGTGGCCCCCCTCTATCTGTTCACCCTTCTCTTTGTCCTGGGGCCCATGGTGTATATGCTTGTCCTCAGCTTCCTCCAGCGGGCCGAGGTGTGGGGGGTCACCAACCAGTTCACCCTGGCAAACTACCAGAACATCCTCACCCCCATCTACCTGCAGACCTTTGTGGAGTCCTTCAAGCTGGCCTTCACCAGCACCGCCCTCATCGCCCTCATCGGCTACCCCTTCGGGTACTTTATGGCCCGGCTGCCGGGGAAATGGAAGCGGTTCGCCATGCTGGGGCTGATGATCCCCTTCTGGACCAGCTCCCTCATCCGGCTCTACGGCTGGATCATCATCCTGCGCTCCAACGGCGTCCTGGATAAGGTCCTCATGGGGCTGGGGCTCACCGATTCCCCCCTGAAGCTCCTCTACACCTATCCCGCCGTCCTCACCGGCATGGTCTACGCCCTGCTGCCCTTTATGATCCTGTCGGTCTACTCCAGCGCCGAAAAGATGGACTGGAGCCTGGTGGAGGCGGCCCGGGACCTGGGCGCTTCCGCCCCCAAGGCCTTTTTCACCGTCACCTTCAAGCTCACCCTGCCGGGGCTGCTCTCCGGGGTGATCCTCACCTTCATCCCCTCCATGGGCCTCTTCTTCATCGCCGACATCCTGGGGGGCAATAAGGTGGTGCTGGTGGGCAGCCTCATCCAGGACCAGCTGAACCGGGCCCATAACTGGCCCTTCGCCGCGGCCCTCAGCGTGGTGCTGATGATCCTGACCAGCCTCATGATCCGCCTCTACCGGAGGATCACCCATGTGAAGGATTTGGAGGGGGTGCTGTGATGAAAAAGAACCGTTTCCCCCGGATCTACCTCATGGTGGTGCTGGCGGTGATGTACCTGCCTATCCTCCTGGTGGTGCTCTATTCCTTCAACGAGAGCAAGATCACCTCCATCTGGGGGGGCTTTTCCCTCACCTGGTATGAAACCCTGTTCCGGGATAAAGCTATCTTCGAGGCCCTGCGCAACAGCCTGGTGCTGGCCGGCCTCACCTGCCTTGCCTCCGCCGTCATCGGCACCCTGGGGGCGGTGGGGATGCAGCGGCTCCAGAGCCGCACCAAGGGCCCCCTGGAATACATTTCCACCCTGCCCATCATGATCCCGGAGATCATCCTGGGCATCGGGTTCATGGTGTTCTTCTCCCTGCTGGGGCTGCCCTTCGGCATGACCACCCTGGTCATCGGCCACACCGCCTTCTGCATCCCTTACGTTTTCATGCAGGTGAAGGCCCGGCTGGTGGGGATGGACAAAAGCCTGGCCGAGGCGGCCCGGGACCTGGGGGCCGGGGAGGCCCGGGTGTTCTTCGACATCACCCTGCCCCTCATCTTCCCGGCCATCCTCTCGGGGATGCTGCTGAGCTTCGCCATGAGCATGGACGACGTCATCATCAGCATGTTCGTCACCGGGGTGGACGTCAACACCCTCCCCATCAAGATCTACTCCCAGATCAAATTCGGCGTCACGCCGGAGATCAACGCGCTTTGCACCCTGATGCTGCTGGCGACCATCCTCATTGTGGTCCTTTCGGACCTGGCGGGGCGTCCCCGGCGGCGGCGGGCTTCAAAGAATATATCCCAAGAAACTATGGAACTTCAGAAGGAGGAACTTCGATGAAAAAAGTACTGGCCCTGATCCTTTCCCTCTCCCTGGCCCTGGGGATGCTGGCCGGCTGCGGCGGCGGCTCCGCCTCCTCCGGCAGCGGGGACGCCGGTTCCGGCAGCTCCGCCGCCCAGGGTGGGCAGCTGAATCTTTTCACCTGGCAGGGGATGTTCCCCCAGGAGGTGCTGGACGGCTTCACCGCCGAAACCGGCATCGAGGTGAACTACGCCAACTTTGACACCGATGAGAATATGCTGGCCAAGCTGGAAACCGCCCAGGGCGGGGACTACGACGTCATCATCGCCGACGACTATATCATCCAGACCGTCATCGCCGAGGGGCTGGCCCAGAAGCTGGATACCTCCAAACTCTCCGGCTGGGGCAACATCAACCCCGTCTACCAGGGCCAGTTCTATGACCCCGCCGACGAGTACACCGTCCCCTACGGCGCCGGGGTCCAGACCATTGTCTACAACCCCGCCGCGGTGAATGTGGAGATCAACGGTTACGCCGACCTGTGGGATTCCTCCCTGGCGGATAACCTGGGCATCATCGCCAACTACCGGGTCATCAACGGCATGGTCCTCAAGACCATGGGCGAAAGCTACAACACCGAGGACACCGCCCTCATCGAGGAGGCCGGCCAGCGGCTGCTGGAGCTGGCCCCCAACATCCGCCTCATCAAGGACGACAACCTCCAGGACGACATCATCAGCGGCGAGGTGGGAGCCGCGGTGATGTACACCTCCCAGGTGACCATGGCCATGATGGCCAACCCCGAGCTGGAGGTGGTCTTCCCCGAGGAGGGCATCGGCCTGGGCATTATGGCCATGTTTATCCCCTCCCAGGCCCCCAACGCCGACGCGGCCTACCAGTTCATCGATTATATCCTCCGGCCTGAGATCTCCGCCCAGTGCTTTGAGTATATGGGCTACTACTGCACCAACCTGGCGGCCGAGGAGCATATCTCCGAGGAGTACCGCTCCTTCCTGACCCTGCCGGACCACTTCGGGGAAACCGAGATGATCCAGCCCATCTCCGCCGAGGCGGAGGAGGTCCACAACAGAGTCTGGACCGAGTTCCGCAGCGCCTGCGGCCAGTAAAGGGTCCAGTCCCGGGAACGGCACACCAAATCCTTCCGCCCCTCCCGGGCGGAAGGATTTTCCTAACCCCCGGCCCAGGGGTGGGGAGGACATCCCCTGCCCGCAAGCGGGGGGCTCATAAGAAAACTTTGGTTTTGCCCCACATGGGGCAAAACCGCGCAGCGTCAGGAATTCTGGGAAAACAGCCAGCTGCAAGGCGCTGGCCCGCAGGCAGCCTTGATGGCTGGCAAGGGACGGCAACGCAGCAGATGGCTTGTTTTGCCTGAAATTTCTGGCAAAGCTTTCTGATGGGCACACCGCTTAGAAGCCGGGGGCCGGGTCTGTTTTGAGGGGAGGGGGCCCCGTGGGGGCCTTCTCTGAGAAAATCCCCGGGCCGCGGGCCGGCCCGGATCGCCTGAGCCATGTCAAGGAGGTGCGTCTTTTATGGCGGAACGGATCTGCTTTGTTGGGCGGGGCGGCTGCGGCAAGAGCCTGCTGGCGGCCAACCTGAGCCACGCCCTGGCCCGGATGGGCTACAAGGTGCTGCTGGTGGGCAACGACACCAGCCTTTCCTCCACCATGCTGCTCCGGGGGGAGGCGGACATCGAGCCCGCCCTGGAGGTGTACCGGGAGGAATATGAGGTGGAGCTTTCGGAGGTGATGCTCCCCACCCCCAGCGGCGTCTGGTGCATGGAGCTGGGGAGCATCGACCCGGGCCGGGGCTGCATGGCCCGGGGCCTGAGCCTCATCGACGAGATGCTGGAGATGCAGGGCATCCCGGAAAAGCTGGACCTGGACTACATCTTCTACGACATCTCCGGGGAAACCCCCTGCACCGGCTATATCCTTCCCTTCCGGGACAACATCATGAGCCGCTGCATCCTGGTCACCAACAGCGCCTTCGCCTCGGTGGCCACCGCCAACGCCATCCTTCAGGGGATCATCAACACCGAGAAGGACGAGGAATTTCCCATCCAGCTGGTAGTGAACCAGGCGGACCAGCACGAGGCCCGGGAGCAGATGGCGGCTTACGCCGCCCGGGTCCACCTGGAGGTGCTGGCCTACCTGGACCGCTGGCCCGAGCTGGAGTACAGCTGCCTGGACGGCCGCACCATCTTTGACTACGCGCCCCAGAGCGCCGCCGCGGCCCAGTTTGAGGCCATCGCCGAGAGCCTCCTCAGCCCCACCCTCCAGGTGACCCCCCGGCCCATGCCCCGGCGGGAGCTGCTCACCTGGCTGCGGGGCTGGCAGAAGCGGGAGCTGGCCATGCGCCGGGAGGAGGACCTGGAGGCCGCCGCCCGATGAGAAAGCCGGCGCGCCTGAAAAAACGGGAAGGGAGGGAGAGGCCATGCTGGACCTGGCCATTGTAAACGGGCTGGTGTGCGACACCCGCCGCAAGAAGCTGTTCCCCGCCTCGGTGGGGATCCGGGACGGGAAGATCGCCCTGGTGGGGGAGGGCCCCATGGAGGCGGCCCGGACCATCGACGCCCGGGGGCTGCTGGTCTGCCCCGGCTTCATCGACGTCCACGGCCATGTGGACGGGCACCTCTACAGCGGCAGGCTCTCCGCCTGCCAGGGGATCACCACCACCATCGGGGGCAACTGCGGCCTTTCCCCCAACAGCATGAAGGACTTTATGGAAAGCCAGGAGCGGGAGGGCTTCCCCATCCATCAGATGGAGCTGGTAGGCCACAGCTTCACCCTCCGGCAGCAGGTGGGGCTGGACGACCCCTACCGGAAGGCCAGCCCCGCCCAGATCGCCCGGATGGAGGAGCTGGCGGAGGAGGCCATGAGGCTGGGGGCCTGCGGGGTTTCCCTGGGGCTGGACTATTCCCCCGGTTCCTCCCTGGCGGAGCTGGAGGCCATGGCCCGGGTCAACGCCCGCCACGGGCGGATCATGCCGGTCCATACCCGCCTCTTTACCCAGGCGGACCTTTACAGCCTCTATGAGCTGCTGGCCATCGCCAAAAGGACGGGGGTGAAGCTGCTCCTCTCCCATTTTGTCTATCAGTACAGCGGCTTCGGGGTGCTGGAGGACGCCCTGGAGATTGTGGACCGGGCCATCGCCCGGGGGGTGAACGTCCGGGTGGACAGCGGGATGTACACCGACTGGGCCACCTTTGTGGGCACCGCCACCTTCGACGAGGAAACCATCCACGACAACGGCCTGGTATTCGGGGACATGGTGGTGGCCACCGGCGTCCACACCGGCCAGCGGCTGGACCGGGAGCTCTACCTGGAGATGCGGGAGAAGTACCCCGACGATTCTCTCATCTGCTTCTCCGGGGAGCCCTGGGAGGTGTGGGAGGTGCTGAAAAAGCCCTACGCCATGCCCTCCACCGACACCGGGACCTATGCCCCGGGCCAGGGGCATCCCCAGATCGCCGGTTCCTTCCCCAAGTACTTCCGGGAGATGGTGCTGGAGCGGGGGCTCCTCTCCTGGGAGGAGGCCGTCTATAAGGCCACCCTCTACCCGGCCCAGACCTTTGAAATCCCCGGCAAGGGGGTGCTGGAGCCGGGGTATGACGCCGACCTGGCGCTGCTGAACCCCCGGACCATCCGGGACCGGGCCGACTTCCCGGACCGGGGCTTCCCCGATGCCCCCCCCGACGGCCTGCCCTATGTCATTGTGGCGGGGGAGCCGGCGGTGGACGGCGGCATCTACCGCCACACCCGCTCCGGCCGGCTGATCCGCCGGCCCATCTGAGCCCCATCCCAAAGCCCCCGCTTGAGCGGGGGCTTTTTTGGCAGGGCCCTCCGCCGCCGGTCCGGGGGGGAAATTGACTTATCCCCCCGGGGAAATTATAATAAAGCTGATCCCATAAAAACGCCGGCCTTCCTGTGCCCGTGGAATGGAAAATGGAAAAGGAGTGTTCCCTGATGAATGAAAACCTGAATCGGATTTCCCAGATCGGCCTGGTGCCCCTGGTGGTGCTGGAGGACGCCGCCGACGCCGTCCCCCTGGGGCAGGCCCTGGTCCGGGGGGGCATCCCGGTGGCGGAGGTCACCTTCCGCACCGCCGCCGCCAGGGAGGCCATTGCCGCCATGAGCCGGGAGGTGCCGGAGCTGCTGGTGGGGGCCGGGACGGTCCACACCGTGGACCAGGCCGCCCAGGCGGTGGAGGCCGGGGCCAGATTTATCGTCACCCCCGGCTATAATCCCGCTGTCATCTCCTGGTGCCTGGACCATGGGGTGGAGGTGCTGCCCGGCACCGTTTCCCCCGCCGATATCGAGGGGGCCCTTTCCTTCGGCCTTTCGGTCTGCAAGTTCTTCCCCGCCGAGGCCTACGGCGGCGTCAAGACCCTGAAGGCCCTGGCGGGGCCCTACGCGGGGGTGAAGTTCATGCCCACCGGCGGGGTCAACGCCGGGAATATGCGGGACTACCTGGACCTGCCCAACGTGGCGGCGGTGGGGGGCAGCTTCATGCTCCCCGACGCCCTGGTGAAGGCCCGGGACTGGGAGGGCGTGGCCGCCCTCTGCCGGGACACGGTGAAGAAGATGCTGGGCTTTTCCCTCCTCCATGTGGGGATCAATCCCCGGGAGGGGGAGGAGCCCAGGGGCACCGCCGGGCGGCTGGCGGAGATTTTCGGCCTGGAGGTCCGGGAAACTCCCAGGGCCTGGTACGCCGGGGAAGGCTTTGAGGCCATGAAGCAGCAGGGCCCCGGGGCCATGGGCCACATCGGGGTTGGTACCCTGGACCTGGAGCGGGCGGTGGCCTACTTTGAGGCCCGGGGGATCCATTTCCGGCCCGAGAGCCTCCGGCGGGACGGCCGGGGCCGCCTCACCGGGGCGGTTTATTTCCAGGAGGAGGTGGGGGGCTTCGCCATCCATCTCATCTCCCGGGGCTGAACAAAGAACAGAAAAAGGGGGCCGGTACTTTCGTACCGGCCCCCTTTGCCGTGGAAAAGGAAATCAATCCTTCTTTTTGGATTTCCGGGCCTCCTTTTCCTGGGCCAGGCGCTCCCGGAACTTTTCCAGGGCGTCGCCGTACCGGGTGGAGGAGAGGCGGGGGAAGGCCTTCAGCAGCCGGCGGTCTTGGAACTTCCGCATATCCAGCAGGCTCTGGATCCGGGGGGAATTCATGCGGCTCTCCTCGAACCGCTCCTCCAGACGGTCCTTCAGGGCCTCCAGGCTCACCACCGGGCGGCGGTCCTTCAGCTCGTCCAGCAGGTCGGCGGGCAGCCCCTCCTCCAGGCGGGCCTGGAGGGAGGCGCGGAGGGCCTCGGCCCGGCTGCGGCTCCGGGCCTTGTATTCGTCCAGAGCGGCCTGGATTTCGGCCAGCCGGCCGTTGAGGGCCAGGATGTGGCGCACGGTGATAAAGCAGTCGGCGGCCAGAATCAGGAGCAGGCCCCCGGCGCTCCAGAGGATCGCCTCCGGGGAGAAGCGGTCCACAAAGGCCGCCACCCGGGGGTGGAGCCACTTCACCAGGAACACCGAAAAGGCCCCGAACACGATGCCGCCCGCCAGGCAGATGCGTCCGTTGAGGTTGAAGCGGTGGCTGGAATAGTCCCACCACCGGGCGTGGAACAGCTTTTCCATGGCCCAGGAGGTGAAATACTCCAGGCTGCAGGTGAGGACCATGCCGGAGAAGAAGAGATTCCAGAAGCTGATGTCCGGTTCGTTCCAGAAAGCCAGCACCACCACCAGGGCGCCGAAGCCGTAGACCGGGCAGAAGGGGCCGTTGAGGAACCCCCGGTTCACCAGGGACCGGGAGGTGACGGAACAGAGGACGGACTCATAAGCCCATCCCAGGAAGCTGTAGATGACAAACCATAGAAAAACCTTTGCGGCAAAGAGCAAGCGGGGTCCTCCTTTCCCTTGAACCGTGAGGGAGCCCTCCCATCGGATGCCGAGGGCCGAATGGGCGCGTCCCGATTCTGATGGCAACAGTTTTATTATAAAGCAAAGAAAAAGCCGGGGATATGGACAAATTTCCCCGGCTGTCTGAATTTTTGAGGATTTTTATGGGAAAAGGGAGTACTTTCGTGTGTACTCTGGCAAAAAGCATCCCCCGCAGATTGGCTTGCAAAGCCATTCTACGGGGGATGCTTGGCAGGGGCGGTCAGTTTAGATCGCAAGCACCCGCAAAAGGGTGGTAGCGACAGCGAGCCGTCGCGAGGGCGCTTGCAACCGAGCAGGCGAGCCGAGCGTGCCCTTTTGCGGAA
>CAJFUT010000197.1 GCA_904420255.1 uncultured Angelakisella sp.
GCGGCCTTCTCAACTCCGCCGGAAGGGAAGCTGTTGGAGCGCCCCGGCCTTCTCTCTCCGAAGCGCCCTCCCCTGCCCGGCGGCCTTCTCAACTCCGCCGGGGCAGGGATGGGTCCCAAAGGGCCGCCTTTTCAGCAGACCACCTTGGGGATCAGGCTCACAGCCTTGGGAAGAACAATCACCTGGCGGGGTTTCCTCTCGGCGCACACCATATCCAGGGCGGCCTGGAGGTTGGGAGCCCAGCCCAGCATCATCTTCTCCAGCTCTTCCTTGGTGACATTCTCGCTGACGATGATGACCCTGCCTTTGGTCAGGGCTCTGGCGTACATAAACGCCTTGTTGTTGCCCACGTTGAAGCCTTCCTTCCGGAAGCGCTCGATGACCTCCTCGGGGGTCTTGGCCTCCTCCAGCCACTGGCGGAAGACGCCCTCCCCCACGCCATCCTCGGCGCGGGCGCAGAGGATGAAGGTGCAGTCGCCCTTCTTGCCGAATACCTCGGCCACCGAAAGGGCCTTCTGGGCCTGGTACAGGTTGCAGTCACGGGGAGCGCCGCCGGGGCTTGCCACCACCACATCCGCCAGCTCCTTCACCTCCACGGTGTTGGCCTTGCGGCAGATGGCCACGCCGGCCTCGTGGGCCTCCTGCAGATCCCCCGCCACACAGGCGATGTTCTGCTTGTGGACATCCTGGACCGCGTTGACGATGAAGCGGACGTTGGTCTTCTTGGCCGCCTCCAGGGCCGCGATGTGGAAGGGGTTCTCCTCGAAGTAGCCCATGGCCGGCTCAAAGGGCCGGATGGGGAGGGAATGGTGGATGTGGAGGGTCTTGAGGCCCGCCACCCCGGGGACGATGCTCTTGCGCCCGCCGGAGAAGCCCGCGGCATGGTGGGGGGCGATGAGGCCGGTGGTGATGATGAAGCTGGCCTCCGCCACCCGCCGGTCCACCCACAGGGGCATCCCGGATTCGGTTTCTCCCAGATACACGTGCTCCTCGTCGTTCAGGCAGTCGTGGTTATGTACCCGGATCCTGCGGTGGTACTCCTCCCCCAGGATCTTGTCCAGCTCCTCCGGGGTGCTGGCCCGGTGGCTGCCGGTGGCCACCACGAATTCCACATGGTCGTCGGGGACCCCGGCCTTCTCCAGCCGCTTCATCACCGCGTCCACAATCTCGGCGTTGGGGCCGGGACGGGTGTGGTCGTTGACGATGATGGTGATGTGGTCCTCCGGGGTCACCATCTCCTCCAGGCGCTTGGTGCCGATGGGGTTGTCCAGCGCCTGCTGGATCAGCTGGGTGACCGGAGCCTCCACGGGAGGGCACTCAGGGTCCACAACCTGGACGGGGATATCGTCCGCCAGCCGGGCCTCCTGATAGCCGTCGCCGTAGGGTACCTTGATCTGGGTCATGGCGTTCTCCTTTCTCTCGGCAGGCCCGCCGCCTCCTTTTCAGAAAGGCAGCGTGGGAGAGCGGGAAGCTTTAGACTGCTACTTAATTATATAACGCTTCCCGCTCTCCCGCAACCTTTATTTTCTTATATCTGTCACAAAAACTGTTCTAAAATTTAGCTATTAACACAATTTATGCTGTCGCTTTAAACAGAATTTCCCATATATTTTTAGTTAATATAAGCTACAGCTTTTTGTGCCCATAGCTTTTTCTTTTCTTCCCCCGGACAGTTTCAGGCCTCGGGGCGGTAGTAATTGATGAGGCAGCCGGCCGCCAGCACCTTCTTTTCGTCGGGGGTGAGCCCGCCGATGGAAAGGCTGATCTGGGTGGCCTCCCCGCCCTTGATGATGTAGGCCTTGATGTCCTCATTGCCCTCCAGCACCGCCTTGCGCAGGCCGGGGACAAAGACATAGCAGCCCTTCTCCAGCTTCTCCTTGTCCTTGGTGAGGAAGGGCACCATGCCCCAGTTGATGCAGTTGGAGCGGTAACGCTTGGTGGCGTACTCCTGGGCCAGGTTCGCCCAGGCCCCCACCACCCGCTGGCAGGAGGCGGCCTGCTCCCGGGCGGAGCCGTCGCCGGGCTTGTTGGCGTAGATGGTGCTGCCGAAGCCCACCTTCATGGGATCCACGGCCTCATAGCCGGGCAGCTTGCGGATCACGTCGTAGACAGCGGCCACCTCGGCGCTCTCGTCGGCGGGGTTTTTGCCCGCTTCGCGGCCCTGCTCCAGGGCCAGCACCTTCTTGGACTCGCCCACATAGGCGGGGTCCTTGCGGCTGAGGGCGAATTCCGCCAGGCGCAGGGGGTTGGAGCGGTAGGAGGAGGTCTCGCCGGAGGGGATCAGCTCGTCGGTGGTGGTGACGGGGTCGTCGATGTAGCTGACCACCTTCAGGAGGACGTCGTCGGTGAGGGTGGGGATGGCGGGCCAGTCCTTGATGTTGGGGCCGAACTTCAGCTCCGCGGTGGGATCGGCCTTGCCCCAGGCGTCAAAGACCCGCTTCTTGTAGATGGAGGAGTCGAAATAGTACTTGGGGGTGGAGTAGTGGACATCCAGCTCGGTGGCGGCGGTGAGGCGGCCTCCGTTGATGGCGGTGGCGGCGATGGAGCGGGCGTCCATCAGGGCCACATAGGAGATCTGGCCCTCGCCGGGCTTGGAGCCTTCCCGGTTGGGGAAGTTCCGGGTGGTGTGGCGGATGGAGAACTCCTGGTTGGCGGGGGTGTCCCCGGCGCCGAAGCAGGGGCCGCAGAAGCACTCCCGGACAATGGCGCCGGCGCTCATGATCTTCTGGATGGAGCCGTTCTTCACCAGCTCCAGGTAAGCGGGCTGGCTGCCGGGATAGACGCTCATGGTGAAGGTGCCGTTGCCGCAGGAATGGCCGTCCAGGATGTCCGCCACGGCGCAGACGTTGTCGAAGGTGCCGCCGGAGCAGCCGGCCACGATGCCCTGGTCCACCCAGATCTCGCCGTTCCTGATCTTCTTGTCCAGGGCGAACTCGAACTTGGCGTTTTCAAACTGCTTGCGGCCCGCGTCGGTGACGGCGGCGATGACGTCGGCGGGATGGGCCTTCAGCTCGGCGATGGTGTAGGTGTTGCTGGGGTGGAAGGGCATGGCGATGGTGGGCTCCACGGTGGACAGGTCGATGTAGACCAGGCCGTCGTAGTAGGCCACGTCGGAGGGGTTCAGCTTCTTGTAGTCCCCCTTGCGGCCGTGGATGTCGTAGTACTCCTCCACCTTCTCATCGGTGCACCAGATGGAGCTCCAGCAGGTGGTTTCGGTGGTCATGACGTCGATGCCGTTGCGGTACTCCACCGGGAGGTTGGCGATGCCGGGGCCGACAAACTCCATGACGCTGTTCTTCACATAGCCGTTCTTGTAGGTCTTGCCGATGATGGTGAGGGCCACGTCCTGGGGGCCCACGCCGTCCTGGGGCTTGCCGGTGAGGTAGATGCCGATGACCTTGGGACGGGCGAAATCATAGGTGCGGCCCACCAGCTGCTTGGCCAGCTCGCCGCCGCCCTCGCCCACGGCCATGGTGCCCAGGGCGCCGTAGCGGGTGTGGCTGTCGGAGCCCAGGATCATCTTGCCGCAGCGGGTCATCATCTCACGGTTGTAGCTGTGGATGACCGCC
>CAJFUT010000198.1 GCA_904420255.1 uncultured Angelakisella sp.
CACCCTCCAGCAGTGCCGGGCCGTCCGCCTGCCCACCCGGCTGCTGCGGAGCGTCCTGCGCCTCTTTGCCCCCCTGATGTAAAGGCGGCGGCCCTGCCAGCCCTTTCCACGCCCTCTCCGTCCCCGGAGGGGGCGTTTTTCCGGCGTTTGCCATGGTTTTTTCTTACATTCTCCAAAAAAAGTGGTATAATAAATATGGAATCAATGGAAATAGGTTTTCAGGGCCTGCCCTCTCCCTCCCAGCCGGGACCGGGAAGGGGGCGGAATGGTTTTCCGCGCCCCTGTTTTGCCGGGCGGGCCCAAAGCTGCAGCCCCGGGGCCGTGTTGTTTTCCGTGAAAAGGGGGAATCTTTTATGTATCATGTGGGGGACCGGGTGGTCTACGGGACCATGGGGATCTGCCGGGTGGACGACATCTCCCCCCGGAGCCTGCCGGGCTCCCGGGAGGAGAAGCTCTGCTATACCCTGGTGCCCCTTTTCCAGGACTGTGTCATCCGGGTGCCGGTGGACACCCGGGTCTTTATCCGTCCCGCCATCAGCCGCCGCCAGGCGGAGGAGCTCATCGACAGCATCCCCTCCCGCCACCCCGCGGCCTTCCGCAGCCGGGTGCCCTCCCAGGTATCGGAGCACTACGCCGCCGCCCTGCGCAGCCACGACTGCGGGGCGCTGATGGACCTGACCATGTCCATCTACGCCAAGAAGCAGGAGGCCCTGGCCCACCACCGCAAGGTGAGCGCCGTGGACCAGCGGTACATGAAGCAGGGGGAGGACCTGCTCTTCGGGGAGCTGGCCGCCGCCCTGGAGATTCCCAGGGAGGAGGTCCCCGGCTACATCGCCGCCCGGGTGGAAAAAGCCCGGAACGGGAAGGGCTGAACCAAAAAGAAAAAGGCCCCGGAGGGCGCGGCAGGGCGCTTTCCGGGGCTTCGCTTTCCCTTTACTGGAAGTAGGGGGCGCAGTCGTATTTGTTGTACTGCTTCTGGAGCTTCACCACAATGGAGCCGTCGGGCAGGGTCTGCTCCTCCAGGATGCGGTAGCGGGTGCGGGTGCGGTCCGCATTTTTCCAGGCGGCGCCGCAAAGGGGTTTTTTCTGCCCGCGGGCAAATTTTGTGAATCCCGCCCAGGGCGGAAGGGCGGGGATTTGTGGCTTTTTCCCACAGGAAAAAGGGGCCGGGGAAGGGCCGATCCCCTCCCCAGCCCCGCGCAGCCGGGTTTTATTCGTCCCGGGCCAGCTCCTCCTCCAGCAGGGCGGCCGCCTGGGCCACCAGCCGGGGGCAGGGCCGCTCCTGGTAGTACTGGGGGGTGCGGTCCCCGGGCACCGGGCCCTTGGGCCCCTGGGCCTCTCCCAGCAACTCCCCGCACCGCAGGGAGCCGTTGGCCTCCAGGAAGCGGCTGCAGAGGCCCTGCATCCGGTCATAGTGGGCGGCCTTCAGGCCCTTGTCCTGAAGGTCGCTGTAGCCCCGCAGCAGCCCCAGCACAATGGCCATGCCGGAAACGGCGCCGCAGATCTCCCGCATCCGGCCCACACCGCCCCCAAAGGAGGAGGACAGCCGCAGGAGGGTCTCCTCCGGCAGCCCCAGCTCCGGGGCAAAGGCCATCACCACCGCCTGGCAGCAGTTGCAGCCGGATTTGAAGCACCTTTCCGCTTCCTTCGCCTTGACCCCGTCCAGGGGGATGGTTTTCTCAGCTGTCATTCCAGTTCCTCCATTCTGTCGGCGGCGCCGTCCAGCCAGTCGCCCTCAAAAAGCTCCACCACGCCCTGGTCCACCACCTTGGAGAGGGCGGGGTCCATGGGGATCCGCCCCAGGACGGGGATGCCGTTCTCCGCCGCGATCTCCTCCAGATGGCTCTCGCCAAAGACGTGGATCTCCTTGCCGCAGTCGGGGCAGCAGACGTAGCTCATATTCTCCACCAGGCCAAGGATGGGGATGTTCATCATCTTGGCCATGTTCACCGCCTTCTCCACAATCACCGAAACCAGCTCCTGGGGGGAGGTGACCACGATGATGCCGTTCAGGGGGATGGACTGGAAGACGGTGAGGGGCACGTCCCCGGTGCCCGGGGGCATATCCACAAAAAGGAAGTCCACGTCGTTCCAGATGACATCGGTCCAGAACTGCTTCACCACCCCGGCAATCACTGGGCCCCGCCAGATGACGGGGGTGGTTTCGGTTTCCAGCAGCATATTCACCGACATGATCTCCACGCCGGTTTTGCTCTGGGCGGGGAGCAGCCCCGCCTCGGTGCCCTGGGCCCGCTCATGGATGCCGAAGGCCTTGGGGATGGAGGGGCCGGTGACGTCCGCGTCCAGGATGCCGGTATGGTAGCCCCTGCGGTTCAGCAGCACCGCCATCATGGAGGTGACCAGGGATTTGCCCACGCCCCCCTTGCCGGACACCACGCCGATGACCCGTTTGATGGAGCTCAGCTCGTTGGGTTCCTCCAGGAAGCTTTTGGGGTCGGCCTGCTGGCTGCGCTCGCCGCAGCTGAGGCTGCAGCTGCCGCAGTCGTGGGTGCAGCCCTCCGGGGTATTGGCCATAAGAATCTCTCTCCTTTTTCTTGGAAGTGATGGGAATACGGTTGTTTCCATACCGAAGTATACCCCTCCGCCGCGGGGTTTGTCAACCAAACCGGGGATTCCGGAAATCCCCAGAAAAAACGCCCCGCCGGCATCGCTGCCTTTGGCGGGGCCGCCCCTGGGGCGGGGCTTATTCCGCGGCGGCGAGGGCGCCGTCGGGGGACTTTTCTTTTTCGTCCTGTTCCGGCTCCCGTCCCCAGCTGTGGACCTTGCCGATAATGAAGGAGGACAGGGTGACGGTGATGAGGGAGCAGAAGATGTTCCAAAGGGGGATATAGGTAAGGGAGAGGGCCAGTACCACCAGGTCGCTGAAGAGGTAGGCCCGGGAGATGGGCCATTTGGCGGCGTGGGCGATGGACATGGCCAGGGCGTCGTCGCCGCCGGCGGCTCCCCCGGCCCGGACCGCCAGGCCCACGCCCAGCCCCACAAAGCAGGCTCCCACCACGGCGGCGGCCACCGGATGGCCGGCCAGGCCGGGCAGCAGGGGCGGGAACTGCTCCAGCACCGCGTACCAGAAGGCGAAGCTCAGGCTGGCGATCACCGAGCATTTGGCGAAGCCCGACCCCAGAATCCGCATCCCGATGAGGTAGCAGGTGATATCCAGGATGGGGGAGGCCACCGCCGGGGTGATCCCCAGCCAGTGCTCCAGGAAAAGCACCAGGCCCAAAACGCCGCCCTCGGTGATATTGCTTTGCTGATGCACATTGTACAGGCCGAAGGCCAGAATGGCCGAGCCCAGCACCAGCATCCCGTACTGACAAAGGGCTTCCCTGCGCCCTTTGGCGGGGGTATTCATAATAACAGCTCCTTTCAATTTACATCATTATTATAGCAAATTTTAAGCTGTCACGGCAAACCCGATGGGCCGGAATAGGCCGGAATAGGCCCTGAAAAAACCACCGCCAGCCGAAATGGCCTCCCGGCTCCTCCAATCTCCTCTTATCTCCTCCCTTCTCCTCCCATCTCCGCCGGCCCGGGGACGGAGGCCCCTTTTCTGCTACGCAGCGCCTCTGGAAGACTTTCGGTTTACTGCTGCGCAGGGCTTCCAATTTTTGTTCCGCAGGGTTTTCTTTTTACAGTTTACTCCGGTCGCACCGGAAGTCCGGGCTTCACTTCCTCTTTTTCGCTCGGCTGAATCGCCGGGATGCGTTTTGATTGTGCCAAAGGCGATATTTTCTACAGACCTTGGCCCGGTCGGGGCGCCAGTCCCCAGATGCCACTTTCTTGATCAAAAGAAAGTGGCCAAAGATTGACCAGGGAGGGCCCTGGACCCCTTCTGAGGCGACAGATTGTGCAGGGGGGCTCCGGCTTGGCCCGCCATTGGTTTCATGGACGGTTCCAAGCCTCCGCTCTCCCCCTGGTAAGGCGGTGGGCAGTTCTGCGAAGCGTTAGGCTTCTCGAGGGGCCCGGCAGCCTGGGCGGGCGGGGGCCCGCAGCCAATGACGTTAGCAGCGTTGCGAGAAAGGAAAGATTGTGCGCCGCGCAGCTTGGGATTCAGAAGGCATTTTCCCACACCCTATCCAGGGG
>CAJFUT010000199.1 GCA_904420255.1 uncultured Angelakisella sp.
GCCGCTCTTTGTCACTTTCTCTCGGCAGAGAAAGTGAGGCCCGGACTTCCGCTCCGACCGGAGTAATCTATTTAAGAGAAAATCTGGCAGGGCAGAAAAGAGAGCGGCGCACAACCCAACGATTCACGAAACATAGCTCACGGACAAAAAGGCCCAGCGCAGCGACAGTCTTTGGCCACTTTCTTTTGATCAAGAAAGTGGCGACCTCGGCGTCGGACATCTGTCTGACAAATTCTCAAACCTCTGCATTACCCATGGCACAACGAAAAAAGAATCCCAGCGGTGCAAGCTAATCTAGGATTGAGGGAGGCGCTGCGCAGCAGAAAAAGGGCCCCCTTGTCCCCCGGGACTTTTTTGTGTTACAATAAGGAAAAGCCCTTTCCTGGGGCGGAAGGGAGGCACCCCCATGAAAAAGGAATCCCCCCGGCGGTGGCTGGGCATCGCCTACACGGCGCCGGCCAAGCCCTCCAAGGCCCGGGTCTACATCTGGCGGAAGCTCAAGGAGCTGGGCGCCGAGTATTACCACGGCATGGCCATGATCCCCCAGACCCCCAAGACCCTGGAGGGGGTCAAAAAGCTCACCGAGCGGATGCGGGAGCTGGGGGCGGAGGTTTCCCTGCTGGAGCTGCGCTTTTTGGACCCCCGGGACGAGGAGAAGGTGGTGGCCCAGTTCAAGCGCCAGGCCGCCAACGACTTCCGGGAGCTGTTCCTGGACTTCGCCCGGCTTTACGAGGAGCTGGGGCCCCCCCTGGACGCCGGCGAGGAGCGCCAGCGTGCCCTCCGCCGCCGCTACGGCAAGGTGAAAAGCCGGGATTTCTTCAATGTGGAGGGGGAACTGGATTTCTCCGGCGGCATCTCCCAGCTGATGGAGGACATCCATCTCTCCGCCGGGGACCTGTACCGCCAGTTCCTGGCCCTCTTTTCCGACAAAGGCTGACCTGCCCGCTTTCACAGGCAAAGCGCCTCCCTCGCGGGGGGCGCTTTTGCTTTCGGGCGCTACATCATCAGGACGTAAGCCACCGCCAGAATCAGCTTGGTGTCGGCCCGCTCCTCCACCAGCAGGCAGAGGAGGGCCAGCAGGAGGAGCTGGTCCGGGGCCAGCCGCCCCCTTCCGGGGAGGGGGGCGGCCGGGGGCCTTTGGGGCGGGCGGCGGTCCCCCGTGGCGGGGGCTGCCTCCTGAGGCGGGGGCTCCGGCCTTTTTTCCTGGGGGGCCGGGGGCTCCGGGGGGATGCCCGGGTCCTGCCGCCGGGCGTACAGCTCCTTCGCCTGGGCGGCGGCCCGCCGCTCCAGCTCCTCCCAGTTCCTCTGGTCCTCCGGCTTCCAGCCGCTCATGGCTCCTCCCCTCCCAGCAGGCCGGAGAGCAGCCCGCTCTCCTGGAGGAGGGGGGCCAGCTTCATCAGGTGGAGGATTTTCACCGCCTCGTCCACCTTTTTCTGCCGCTCCGGCTCCAGGTAGGGCCGCAGGGCCCGGAGGAGCTGGATGTTCCGGTCCGGCTCCCGCAGGGCCGCCATGGCCCGGCTCAGGGTGGTGAGGAGGGCCGGGTCCAGCCCCGTGGCTCCCCCGCCCTGCTCCGGCGGAGGCGGCGGCTTCTCCTCCCGGCCGCCCCCCAGCCCCCCCAGCATCCCCAGGAGGGAGGCGAAGTCCACCCCGCTTCCCCCGCCTTCCCCTTCCTCCTGCCCGGCGCCGCTCCCCAGCATCCCAAGGAGGGCGCCGAGGTCCAGGCCGCCGCCCTTTTCCGGGGCGGTATTTTCGCTTTCCACTGGGCTTCCCTCCTTTCCGGGCTCACCGCCCTTGTCCCAGAAGCTCCCGGAGGATGGTCCTCACCTGGGGGGATTCCAGCAGCTCCTCCATGGCGCTGCGGTTTTCCATCATGGCCCGGAGCTTCTCCTGGTCCGCCCCCAGCCCCTCCAGCACCTGGTCATAGGAGCCGTCGGTAAGCTCCTTCCGGAGCTGGATGGGGTCCTTCCCCATTTTGCTGGAGGCCACCTTCAGGAGTATCCCCAGCTGCTCCGGGGTCAGTCCCTGCGCCTCGCTCATCTTCCCTTCACCTCCCCTTTTGGTTTGCCCGTTGCTCTTTCCGGCAGGCGTGATATAATAGGCTTCGGCGGGTTCCTCCCCCGCGGCGGCCTGCCGTTTTCCCGGGAGGAGGGCCCCTCCCTCTTTCCATATTTATTCAAAAAGGGCCCCCGGTATCCATCCTTTGCCGGGGACCGAGAAAGGAAGTGGATTGCCGCCGATGCGGATTATCGCCATGTCCGACAGCCACGGGGATTTCTCCCGGGTGCGGCAGATTTTTGAGGAGAACCCCGGGGCGGAGTGCTTCATCCACCTGGGGGACGGCGCCAAGGACTTTGAGGAGGCGGGGTGGCTCTTCCCCGAAACCGCCCGCCTTTCGGTGCGGGGCAACTGCGATTTCGGCAGGGACGAGCCTGAGACCGGCTTTGTGGAGCTGGGGGGCAAAAAAATCTTCTACACCCACGGCCACCTCTTCCACGCCAAATACGGCCTGGACGAGCTGGAGCGGGCCGGCCGGGAGCGGGGGGCGGACATCGTCCTCTACGGCCACACCCACCGGGCCGACGCCCAGTACCGGGAGGGGCTGTGGCTCATCAACCCCGGCAGCGTCCGGGACAGCCAGTACACCCCCGCCGGCTACCTGGCCCTGGACATCACCCCCCAGGGGGTGGTGCCAATCCTGAAAAAATTTTAAATTCTTTCGGCGGTTGTTTACTTTTTATTCATTTTTGCGCCCCCCTTCTTTTGTTATACTAAAATAGTAAACCAGTTAACGAAAGAAGGTGGGAAACTTGAACCAGAAGCTGAAGGAGAAGATCCGGGAATCTCTTTCCTCGGTGCTGCCCATTACGGTGATCGTATTGGCGCTGGGCTGCGCCCTGCTCCCCATCCCCATCGGGACGCTGCTGCTCTTCCTGGCGGGGGCGCTGCTGCTGATCCTGGGCATGGGGCTCTTCTCCCTGGGGGCGGACATGGCCATGATGCCCATGGGCGAGGCCCTGGGCTCCCGGCTGACCCGCACCAGGAAGCTGCCCCTGGTGGTGGCGGGCTTCTTCCTCATGGGGGTCATGGTCACCATCGCCGAGCCGGACCTGGCGGTGCTGGCCCGGCAGGTGCCCGCCATCCCCGACATGACCCTGATCCTCACCGTGGCGGCGGGGGTGGGCGTCTTCCTGGTGATGGCCATGCTCCGCACCCTCTTCAAGATCAAGCTGCGGCATATGCTGGTGTTCTTCTACATCATCGTCTTCGGGGTGGCCCTCTTTGTGCCGGACAGCTTCCTGGCGGTGGCCTTCGATTCCGGCGGCGTCACCACCGGGCCCATCACCGTCCCCTTCATCATGGCCCTGGGGGTGGGCATGGCCGCCGCCCGGGGGGACGACACCTCCCAGGAGGACAGCTTCGGCATGGTGGCCCTCTCCAGCATCGGGCCCATCCTGGCGGTGATGATCCTGGGCATCTGCTACAACCCCTCCTCCGCCTCCTACGAGCCGGTGGCGGTGGCGGAGGTGTCCACCAGCCTGGACCTGGCCCGTGCCTTCGCCGAGGGCTTCCCCCACTACGCCCGGGAGGTGCTGCTGGCCCTGCTGCCCATTGCGGCGGTCTGCGTCCTGCTCCAGCTCCTGGCCCGGCCCTTCACCCGGCGGCAGATGATCCGCATGGCGGTGGGCCTTGTCTACACCACCCTGGGGCTGATCCTTTTCCTCACCGGGGTCAACGTGGGCTTTCTGCCCGCCGGTTATTTCATCGGCTCCACCGTGGCCGGCTCCCCCCAGCCCTGGCTGCTGGTGGCGCTGGGCCTTCTGATGGGGTGGTACATCGTGGCGGCGGAGCCCGCCGTCCACGTCCTCAACCGCCAGGTGGAGGAGGTCACCTCCGGGGCCATCAGCCAGAAGGCCATGGCCCGGAGCCTTTCCATCGGGGTGGCCCTTTCCATCGGCCTCTCCATGGCCCGGATCCTCTGGCGGATCCCCCTCTTTGCCATCATTGTGCCGGGCTATGTCCTGGCCCTGGGGCTTTCCTTCGTGGTGCCCCCCATCTTCACCGGCATCGCCTTCGACTCGGGCGGCGTGGCCAGCGGACCCATGACCTCCACCTTCCTCCTCCCCTTCGCCATGGGGGCCTGTGAGGCGGTGGGGGGGAATATCCTCACCGACGCCTTCGGCCTGGTGGCCCTGGTGGCCATGACCCCCCTGGTGACCATCCAGCTGCTGGGGCTCTGGTACCGGGTCAAGACCAGCCGGATGCCCGCCGCCGCC
>CAJFUT010000200.1 GCA_904420255.1 uncultured Angelakisella sp.
GCACGGGGGCCCGGGGGGCTCCCCGGCCGCTCTTTGTCACTTTCTCTCGGCAGAGAAAGTGAGGCCCGGACTTCCGCTCCGACCGGAGTAATATTTGAAAGTAAACCCTGCGGAGCCCCTTCTTTGGTTACTTTCTTCTGATCAAGAAAGTAACATAACCCGGCGTTGCGCTGAGAGCGGAACAAAAACAGAATGAGGCGCAACGATGCAGAAAAGGGGATCCCGGGCCCTGGCCCGCTGTCGAAGCGTGGGAAATGATTTTTGAGAATGTTTAAGAAATGTTCACAAGTAACCTTGAAAAGAAGGGGGAAACAGTGTAGAATAAATACAAAAGAACGGGCTTTCCCGGCGCGCCGGGACAAAAACGCGGCCCCGCCCGCCGGGGCGCCCCAAGGAGTTGAACGATATGGCCATGCGATTGAAGGAACAGCATCTCGCCCCCTTTGTTTCCCCCTGGGAGCTGGAGGGGATGGCCCCCATGGTGGCCGCCGCCGCCCGCCAGGTGGAGGAGGGCACCGGCCTGGGGAAGGATTTCCTGGGGTGGCTCCACCTGCCCACCCGCCACGACCGGGAGGAGGTCCGGCGGATCAAGGCCGCCGCCGAAAAAATCCGGAAGGACAGTCAGGTGCTGGTGGTCATCGGCATCGGTGGGTCCTACCTGGGGGCCCGCTCCGCCATCGAGCTGATGAAAAGCCCCCTCTATAACAGCCTGCCCAAGGACGGGCCGGACATCCTCTTCGCCGGGTGCAACCTTTCCGGCGCCTATCTCCAGGAGCTGCTGGAGCTGTGCCGGGGGAAGGAGATTTCGGTCAACGTCATCTCCAAATCCGGCACCACCACCGAGCCGGCCCTGGCCTTCCGGGTGTTCCGGAAGCTGATGAACGAGAAATACGGCCCCCAGGAGGCCGCCCGGCGGATCTATTGCACCACCGACAAGGCCCGGGGCACCCTCAAGGAGCTGGCGGACCGGGAGGGGTACGAAACTTTCGTCATCCCCGACGACGTGGGGGGGCGGTATTCGGTCCTCACCGCCGTGGGGCTGCTGCCCATCGCCGTGGCCGGCTGCGACATCGACAAAATCCTGGAGGGGGCCGCCGCCGCCGAGCGGGAGCTGGCCGAGCCGGACCTCATGAAGAACCACTGCTACCGCTACGCCGCCCTGCGGAATATTTTGTACCGCAAGGGGAAGACCACCGAAATCTTCGTCACCTACGAGCCCGCCTTCGCCATGATGAACGAATGGCTCAAGCAGCTCTTCGGGGAGAGCGAGGGCAAGGACCGCAAGGGCATCTACCCCGCCTCGGTGGTGTTTTCCACCGACCTGCACTCCATGGGGCAGTTCATTCAGGACGGCAACCGCAGCCTCTTTGAGACGGTGGTGGAGATCGGGAGGCCCGCCGGGGATTTCTTCATCGAGAAGGACCCGGAGAACCTGGACGGCCTCAACTTCCTGGCGGGGCAGGAGATGTCCCAGGTGAACCGCCGGGCCATGGAGGGGACCATCCTGGCCCACACCCAGGGGGGCGTCCCCAACCTGGTGCTGGAGCTGCCGGACACCGGGGAATACGAATACGGCTACATGGTCTATTTCTTCGAGAAGGCCTGCGCCGTCTCGGGCTACCTTTCGGGGGTGAACCCCTTCGACCAGCCCGGGGTGGAGGCCTACAAGAAGAATATGTTCGCCCTCCTGGGCAAGCCCGGCTACGAGGGGCTGCGGGAGGAGCTTCTGGAGAAGCTGAAATAAGGAGAGAGCGGTCCGGGGCCCGCCCCCGGCCTGTACCAAAAATAAGGAGGACACAGAGATGATTCGTTTAATTGTGGGCAACAAAGGCTCCGGCAAAACCAAAACCCTCATCGCCATGACCAACGAGGCGGTGGCCGCCTCCAGCGGCAACGTGGTCTGCCTGGAAAAGGGACTCAAGCTCACCTATGACATTTCCCACAAGGCCCGGCTGGTGGACACCGACGAATACGGCGTGGAGGGGTTCGACGCCCTCTACGGCTTCATCGCCGGGCTGATGGCCGGCAACTACGACATCACCCACATCTTCGTGGACGCCACCCTGAAGATCGGCGGCCGGGACTATGAAGCCTTCGCCGCCCTGGTGGACCGCCTGGTGAAGCTCACCGGGGCCCATCAGGTGGAGATGACCTTCACCGTTTCCTGTGATCCCTCCGAGCTTCCCCAGCGCCTGGCCCAGTATATCGTCCACTGAGGGCCCCGTCCGTCCATCAAGCCCCTGCTCAAGAGCAGGGGCTTTTCGGCAGAGGGTTTGAAGAAAAATGGGGCTTTCTGCCGTTTGATCAGCAGGAGGGGCGGGAAGCCCCCCGGACCGTACCGCCCCCCGCCCGGGGGAAGGCATCCGAAAAAAACAGAAAGAGTGACCGCCGATGAACCTGGAAAAGCAGAAGAACTTTTTGATCCGCTTCACCTTTTGGGCGGTCATTGCCGCGGGGGTTTACCTCCTCTTCAAGTTTGTGCTGGCCTATCTGTTCCCCTTTTTCATGGCCTTCCTCATCGCCAGCCTGCTGAACCGCCCCATCCGGGCCCTGACCCGCCTCCTGGGGGGGAAGCACCGGGGGCCGGTGGCCATCCTTATGGTCACCCTCTTTTACCTGGTGATCTTCTGCCTGCTGGCCCTCATCGGCATCCGGGCGGCGGTTTTCCTCCGGGACCTGTTCCTGGAGTTCCCCCGGCTCTATTACGGCACCGTGGAGCCGGCCATGTCCCGGGCCTTCCAGGCCCTGGAGGAGCAGCTCCAGCAGCTGGACCCCAAGGTCATCGCCACCCTGGGGGACCTTTCCGACCGGCTCCTGGGTGCGGTGGGGGATTTTGTTTCCAGCATCTCGGTGGCGGTGCTCAGCGGGGTGTCCTCCTTTGCCGCCACCCTCCCGGGGTTTTTCATCAACTTCGTCATCACCATTGTGGTCACCTTCTTCCTGGCCATCGACTACCCCAGGGTCATGGCCTTCCTGATGCGCCAGATGCCGGAGCGGGGGGCCCGCCTCCTCCGGGACGCCAAAACCTATGTGGGGGGCACCCTCCTCAAATGCATCGCCTCCTACGCCCTCATCTGCTGCATCACCTTCGGGGAGATCTTCCTGGGGCTCACCATCCTGGGGGTGAACCGGGCCGCCGTCATCGCCGCCATCATCGCCGTCTTCGACATCCTGCCGGTGCTGGGCACCGGGGGCATCATGATCCCCTGGGCCATTGTGGCCGCCATCATCGGCAACGGGGGCCTGGCGGTGGGGCTGCTGGTGCTGTACCTGGTGATCACCGCCGTGCGCCAGACCATCGAGCCCCGGATCGTGGGCAGCCAGGTGGGCCTCCACCCGGTGGTGACCCTGGCCAGTATGCTGGTGGGGCTGCAGCTTTTCGGCGGGGTGGGGCTCTTCGGCCTGCCCATCCTCCTCTCCCTCTTAAAGAACCTCAACGACAAGGGGCTGATCCACCTTTTCAAATAACCGGGCCGCAGGCCCGCGGCCCCTTTTTCTGTATCCCTGCGCGGCTGGAAGGCTTTCGGTTTTCTGCTGCGCAGGGCCTTTTTGCGTCCGTAAGAGAAGCGCCTGCGCTGCGCTGGTTTGTGCCCCGCTCCCTGAACATATCACTTGGGATTCGAAAGGCGATTTTTATCAGCCCAAGTTGAGCGGCGCACCCGCTTTCGTTTCTTTCACCGTTGCTAACGTGGTTGCCAGCGGGGGCCACCCCGCCGCCACTTTCTTGATCAAAAGAAAGTGGCCAAAGAGGGTGCTGCCGCTGGGCTTTCATTCGAGTAATACTCCGGTCGCACCGGAAGTCCGGGCTTCACTTTCTCTGCCGAGAGAAAGTGACAAAGAGCGGC
>CAJFUT010000201.1 GCA_904420255.1 uncultured Angelakisella sp.
CCGGGGGGCTCCCCGGCCGCTCTTTGTCACTTTCTCTCGGCAGAGAAAGTGAAGCCCGGGGTCGCGCTGCGACCGGAGTAATACTCGAATGAAAGCCTAGCGCAGCGACAGTCTTTGGCCACTTTCTTTTGATCAAGAAAGTGGCAGCGGGGGAGCCCCCGCTGGCATTGACGTTAGCTGTGGTGAAAGAAGCGAAAATGAGTGCGCCGCTCAACTTGGGCTGATAAAAAATCGCCTTCTGAATCCCAAGTGATATGCTCAGGGAGCGGGGCACAACCTTTCGCCATGCAGGCGCTTCTCTCACGGACATGAAAAGGGGGCTAGTCCCCCTGGTTGAGCTTCATTTCGTACCAGCGGTCCTTGGTGAGGAGCACCTGGCGGGGCTTGCTGCCCTCGAAGGGCCCCACAATGCCCCGCTGCTCCATCTCGTCCACCAGCCGGGCGGCCCGGGCGTAGCCCACCTTGAGGCGGCGCTGGAGGAGGGAGGTGGAGGCCATCCCCGCCTCCACCACGATCTCGATGGCGTCGGAGAGCAGCTCGTCCTCCCCGCCGCCGTCCTCCCCGCCGGAGGAGCCGTTCCCTTTGCCGCTGGCGGCGGCCTGGCGGTCGATCTCCTGGATCACTTCCTCGTCGTAGTCGGGCTGCTCCCCCTCCTTGACGAAGGTGACCACCCGCTCCACCTCCTGGTCGGTGACGAAGCACCCCTGGATCCGCATGGGCTTTGGGGCCCCCACCGGGGCGAAGAGCATATCCCCCCGGCCCAGGAGCTTTTCGGCGCCGCCGCTGTCCAGGATGGTGCGGCTGTCCACCGCCGAGGAAACGGCGAAGGAGATGCGGCTGGGGATGTTGGCCTTGATGAGGCCGGTGATGACGTCCACGCTGGGGCGCTGGGTGGCGATGACCAGGTGCATCCCGGCGGCCCGGGCCATCTGGGCCAGGCGGCAGATGTAGTCCTCCACGTCCTTGGGGGAGGCCATCATCAGGTCGGCCAGCTCGTCGATGATGATGACCACCTGGGGCATGGGGGAAAGCTCCCCGTTCTCCTCCGCCAGGCGGTTGTAGCCCTTGATGTCCCGCACCCCGGTGTCGGCGAAGGACTTATAGCGGCGGAGCATCTCCCCCACCGCCCAGCAGAGGGCCCCGGCGGCCTTTTTGGGGTCGGTGACCACCGGCACCAGCAGGTGGGGGATGCCGTTGTAGACCCCCAGCTCCACCACCTTGGGGTCGATCATGAGGAACTTCACCTGGTCGGGGGAGGATTTGTACAAGAGGCTGATGATGATGGAATTGATGCAGACCGATTTGCCGCTGCCGGTGGCCCCGGCAATGAGGACGTGGGGCATCTTGGCGATGTCCGCCACCGCCACCCCGCCGGTGATGTCCTTGCCCAGGGCCACGGTGAGGGGGCTTTGGGCGTTCTGGAAGGCGGGGGAATCCAGCATCTCCTTGATGCTGACGGTGGAGATGACCTTGTTGGGCACCTCGATGCCGATGGCGGGCTTGCCGGGGATGGGGGCTTCGATGCGGACCCCGGCGGCGGAAAGGTTGAGGGCGATGTCGTCGGCAAGGCCGGTGACCCGGCTGATCTTCACCCCGGCGGCGGGCTGGAGCTCATACCGGGTGACGGCGGGCCCCCGGGAAACGTCGATGATCCGGGCCTGGACCCCGAAGCTCTTGAGGGTGTTTTCCAAAAGCTCCGCGTTCTGCTTGAGCTCCCGGGTGGTGTCCTGCTGGGAGGCGGTCCGGGGCTCGTCCAGAAGGTTCAGGGGAGGGAAGGTGTACTGGGGCTTCTCCTCCGGGGGCTCCTCCGCCATGGCGGGGGCCACGGTGTTGTCCGGGTGGGGGGCGGCGCCCTCCTCCCCGGCGGGGGGCTGGGGCGGGGCGGTGCGGGAGAGGCTCTGGGCCGCCGCGGCGGCCGGGGCGGGCACCCCGCCGAAATCCAGCCTGCCGGCGGAGGTTTCGGGGATTTTGGGCAGCTGGGTGTCCCCGGATACCGCCCGGGTGATCAGGTCGTCGATGGAGGGCACCTCCTCCTCCCGGACCAGCTGGGCGGCCTTCCGGGCCAGCTCCTCCTGGGGGGACTCCTTCGTTGAGGGGTCCTGGCGGTCAAAGTCGTAGGGACCCTTCCGGGGAAGGTCCCCCACCTCGTCCACCAGCTTTTCCCGCTCCTCGGGGGGGAGGGGCTCCGGCCGCAGGGCGGTCTTGGGGGCCCGGTTCCCGTGCTGGGGCAGGGGCTCCCCGTCGATGGGGACGTTGATGTTGAACCGCCGGCGGAAGAAGGGGAAGAGGGGCGCCTGCCCTTCCTCCTGGGGTCGGTTTTTGGCGGCTTTGGCGGCCTCATCCTCCCGGATGGAGCGGTTCTCCACCGCCGAGGAATAGGCCTCCTCCAGCTTTTTCACCGGGGCGGCGGCCCCCCGGATCAGCCCCATGAGGGTACCGCCGGAGAGAACCATCAGCACGATGAAGATGAGCAGGATGATGATGATGGCGGCGCCGGCGAAGTTGGTGAATTTTAAAAGGGGCACCCCGAAGGCCAGGGAGAAAACGCCGCCCCCGGTGAGCTCCTGCCCGTCGGCGTAAAGCCCCTGGACCAGCTGGACAAAGTTGCCCAGGGGGTATTCCTTGTGGAAGATCTGGGAGGCCCCGGAGAGGAGCAGCACCAGCACCGAGGCGGAGATGGTCTTGGCGGCGGTGGGGTAGCCGGTCTTGTCCACGGCGATCATCACGGCGGTGTAAAGGACCACCGGCCCCACCAGGTAGGCGCACCAGCTCAGGCACCCCAGGAGGAAATTATGTACCGCCAGCCAGGCGTTCTCCCCTGGAATGACGGCCAGGCAGAGGAGCAGGATCCCCAGGGCGAAGAGGAGGATGGCCCAGAGCTGGTTCCGGGCCTGGCGCTCCTTCTTGGTGAGCTTGCGCTTCCCGCCCCGGGAGGAGGAACGCTTGGCAGTGGTTTTTTTGGCGGTGGCCATGGGAGTTTTGCACTTCCTTTCGAGAAACAGGGGTCAGCCGGCGGTGACGAAAGCGGCCTGGATGCTGGAAAAATAGTTCTGGACGGCGTGGCCGGTGAACTGCTCCGAGATGCCGATGGCCAGCACCAGGAGGCCCAGGATCAGGGTGTACCAGGCGAAGATGCGGAATTTATCCGACCGCACCAGGTAGTTCACCAGCTTGATGCAGAAGAAGCCGGATACCGCCGCCACCGCCATCCCCAGGAGGGCCGGCCCCAGGGGGAGCCCCAGCTCCCCGGCGGCGAGGACGTCCTTCAGGTCCAGAAGCCCCGCCGCCAGGATGGCGGGGAGCCCCAGGATGAAGGAATAGGAAACGGCGTAGCTCCGGTCCAGGCCCCGGAGCAGCCCCGCCGAGATGGTGGAGCCGGACCGGGAGATCCCCGGCAGGGTGGCGAAAAGCTGGGCCACCCCGATGGCGATGGAATCCCCGGCGGTCATGCTGCGGGCGGTTTTGGAGCCCTTCACGGCCCGGTCGGCGGCGGTGAGGGCCAGGGCGGTGATGAGGAAGCAGACCCCCTCGGCGATGATGCTGTTGTCGGTGGAGAAGCCGCTGATGAAGTCCTGAAGGGGCAGCACCGCCAGCAGGGGGACGCAGGAGAGCATGAGGAAATAGAGCATCCGCCGGTTGGGCCGGGGATACCCCTTGAAGAGCTTCCCGGTGAAAAGGTCGCCGAAGATGGAAAAGAACTCGATCAAAAGCTGCCAGAGGGTGGGCCAGAAGGCCACCACCACCGCGGCCAGGGTGCCGAAGTGGAGCATCACCGAAAAGAGCAGGGAGCTTTCGGAGCTGACGCCGGTGAAATACTGGTAAAGGGAGAGGTGGCCGGAGCTGGACACCGGCAGGAACTCGGTGAAGCCCTGGATCAGGCCTTGGATAACCGCGCTGAAGTATGACATTATGTAGGATCCTCCCAAAGATGTTTCTTCTGTGGCTGGGCGGAATCCCCTCACGGGGGAGGGGATTCCCGGGCAAAAAAGGGCGAGGCGGCCGGCACCACCGCCCCGGGCTGGAATTCCGGGTCCAGGTAGGCCGCCGGGTCGGTGGAGATGATCCGCTGGATGCGCCAGCCCCCGCCGGGCAGGGGCTGGCAGTCGGCGAAGCCCCAGCGGCAGGCCCGGCAGACGGTGGCCGGGGGAGGGGACGCCTCCTGGTAGGCCTCCGGCGGCAGGATGGAATGGATGGGCATCATTCCGCCCCCTTTCTGGGCCGGCCGGCACGCCGCCCCACGGCGGCCTCCGGGGCCGGGGCGGCGGGGGCGGAAGGCTTCTTCCGGGGGGCGCCCTTGGCCGGGGTGCGGGTGGTCTTGGCGGCCTTTTCGGCGGTCTTTTTGGAGCGGCTGGCGGTCCCCTTGCTCCCGGCCTTCCGGGGGCCCTTGGCGGGGTCGGGGGGGAGCTTTTCCAGGGATTCCTTGTCCGGCTGGCTCTCGATGAGGGCGTAGAGCTTTTCGATGGCCTCGGAAAGCCCACCCAGGGAGTCGATAAGGCCCTCGGACACCGCCATCTCCCCGTCCAGCACGGTGCCGATGTCCATGACCAGCTCGCCGCTGTTCATCATCAGCTCCTTGAACCGCCGGGGGCTGATCCTGGAATTCTGGCAGACAAAGCCGGTGATCCGCTCCTGCATCTTGTCGAAGTAGGAGAGGGTCTGGGGCACCCCCAGCATCACCCCGTTCATCCGCACCGGATGCACCGTCATGGTGGCGGTGGGGGCGATGAAGGAATACTGGGCGCTCACCGCCAGGGGGACCCCGATGGAGTGGCCGCCCCCCAGCACCAGGCTGACGGTGGGGGTCTTCATGCCGCTCACCAGCTCCGCGATAGCGAGGCCCGCCTCCACGTCGCCCCCCACAGTGTTGAGGATGATGAGCAGCCCCTCGATGGAGCTGTCCTGCTCGATGGCCACCAGCTGGGGGATGACGTGCTCGTACTTGGTGGCCTTGTTCTGGGGCGGGAGGATGTAGTGGCCCTCCACCTGCCCGATGATGGTGAGGCAGTGGATCTTGTGCCGTCCCCCCTCGGGGGTCACCGAGCCGGAGTGGTAGATCTGGTCCGACTGGTTTTCTTCCCTTTCCCGTTCCCCGGGCTCGGTCTGCTCCTCCTCCCGGGCGTTCTTGGCTTTGCCGCGTTCTTTGCTCATGGGTGGCACCTCGTCTTTCCGGCGGACGGCGGGGCCGTCCTGTTTTTCCCTTAGGATGCGCCGGAAGGGAGGCGGTTATGCGGCGGTGGGAAAAGAAGGGGGGCAGGGGCAAAATACCTCATTCAATAGTATACCACAAAATCCTGGAAAATGCCCTACCTATTTTGTCGGGCCGGGGCGGGGCGGCCCCCGCGGGCTCTGACGTAAGATGTGTTTCGGGAAACGAAAGTGACTGCGCCGCGCAGCTCGGGGTTCGGGATTTTCTGCTGGCGCAGAGCTTCTTTCAAGTATTACTCCGGTCGCAGCGCGACTCCGGGCTTCACTTTCTCTGCCGAGAGAAAGTGACAAAGAGCGGCCGGGGAGCCCCCCGGACCCC
>CAJFUT010000202.1 GCA_904420255.1 uncultured Angelakisella sp.
ACCAGGGGGAGAGCGGAGGCTTGGAGCCGTCCACGAAACCAGTGGCGGGCCAAGCCGGAGCCACCCTGCACAACCTGTCGCCTTAGAGGGGTCCAGGGCCCTCCCTGGTCAATCTTTGGCCACTTTCTTTTGATCAAGAAAGTGGCGACATGGGCGTCGGACATCTGTCTGACAAATTCTCAAACCACTGTATTACCCATGGCACAAACTATAATAAATCCCGGCGCAGATAGCTAATCCAAGATAGAATAAGGCGCCGCGCAGCAGAAAAAGGAGGTTTTTTTGGAACCGCAAAAGAAAGAAGGGCTGATTATCCGGTCCCAGGGGGGCTTTTTCCAGGTGCGCACCGGGGACGGGGCGGAGTATGCCTGCCGGGGGCGGGGCCGCTTCCGCAAGGAGGAAACCCAGCTGCTGGTGGGGGACCGGGTGGAGGTCCAGCCCTCGCCGGACGGCAGCGGCTTCATCACCGGCCTCCTGCCCCGCCGGAACAGCCTCATCCGCCCGCCGGTGGCCAACATCGACCGGCTGGCCCTGGTGGTTTCGGCCCAAAGCCCCGCCCCCAACCTGCTGGTCATCGACCAGCTCACCGCCATCGCCGCCCGGCGGGAGATCCCGGTGGTGATGGTCTTTACCAAGACCGACCTGGCGGATATGTCCGACCTGGCGGAGCTCTACCGCCGGGCCGGCTACCCGGTCCACCTGGTGGACAGCCTCTCGGGCCAGGGGGTGCCGGAGGTGCGGCAGCTCCTCTCCCGGGGGATCACCGCCTTCTGCGGCAATTCCGGGGCGGGGAAGTCCACCCTCCTCAACGCCATCTTCCCGGACCTGGGCCTCGCCACCGGGGAGATCAGCCGCAAGCTGGGCCGGGGCCGCCATACCACCCGCCACGTGGAGCTTTTCCCCACCGGCGGGGGCGGCTGGATCGCCGACACCCCGGGGTTCTCGGCGGTGGATTTTTTACAGTTCGAGCGGATGCCCCCGGAGGAGCTGGAGGCCTGCTTCCCGGAATTCGCCCCGTACCTTGGGAAGTGCCGCTTCACCGGGTGCAGCCACCGGGTGGAGAAGGGCTGCGCCGTCCTGGCGGCGGCGGAGGCGGGGGAGATCGCCCAAAGCCGCCACCAGAGCTACCGCGCCATCTATGAGGAGCTGAAAAGCGTCCCGGAGTGGGAACGTTGACCCCGCCGGGGAAGGGAGGAATGAGGATGTCCCGCTGCATCATCTTCTGCGGCAGGCCGGTGGAGGAGCCGGACCTGCTGGGCCTCCGGCAGGAGCCGGGGGACCTGGTCATCGGCGCGGACGGCGGCTACCTCACCGCCCGGCGGCTGGGCTTTTCCCCCGGGCTGATCCTGGGGGACTTTGATTCCGCCCCCATGCCCCCCGCCGGGGAGGCGGTGGAGGTCCACCCCGCCCACAAGGACGAAACCGACTGCGTCCTGGCGGTGGACGCCGGCCTTGCCCGGGGCTTCCGGGAATTTGTCATCCTGGGGGGGACCGGGGGGCGGCTGGACCACACGGTGGCCAACCTCCAGACCCTGGGGTACCTGGCCGGCCAGGGGGCCCGGGGCCAGCTCCGGGACCGGGACTGCTGGGCCGCCGTCATCCGGGACGAAACGGTGGAGATCCCCCGGGGGGCCTTCCTGGGGGAGGGGGCTTATCTCTCCCTCTTCGCCATGGGGGGGAGCTGCGCCGTCACCGAAACGGGGGTGGAATACCCCCTGGAGGACTACCCCCTTTCGGGCTTCTACCCCCTGGGGGTGAGCAACCACATTCTGGACACGGCCCGGATCACCGCCAGGGGCACCCTCCTGGTGATGCTCTGCCGGGACCGGCGCCGGGGGGAGGAAGAGGAATGAACAGTGAGATTCGGGAGGCCCTGGAGCGGGCCGCCGCCCAAAAGCAGGTGATGGCCCTCTACCGGGACGACACCGGGGAATGCTGGAGCGGCATCCCGGTGATGGCGGGGCCCCGGCTGGCGGTATTCTGCCGGGAGCGGGATTTTGCCCTGGACGGCTTCCTGGCGGTGGATATGGAGCGGCTCACCGGGGTGGAGCGGTACGATGACAACGACTTTGTCCGCCGGGCCATGGCGGGGGAGGGGGTCTACGGCGCCTGCCGCAAGCCCCCCATCCGGAGCTGCCGGGACTGGAAGGAGCTGCTGGACGGGGTGATGAAGTCCTTCGGCGGCTGGTGCAGCCCCCAGTGCGAGGACGGGGAGGGGGACCTCTGCTTCTACGTGGGGCGGGCCCTCGCCCTGGAGGACAACGGCTTCCTGCTGCGGCCGGTGGACGCCGACGGCCGCTGGCACCGGGAACCGGCCTTCATCCCCTACGAGGACCTGTGTACCCTCGCCTTCGGGGGGAACTACCTGCGGGTGTTTAAAAAATACGGGGGCTGACCCCTCCGGGACAGAAAAAACGGGAGCCTTTTTGGCTCCCGTTTTTGATTTTGGGGATGTCCCAGGGGTTCAGAGTTCCTGGCTGGTGAAGAGGAAGTGACCCAGGACGGTGGTGGTGAAGGTGATCTCCCCCTCCTCCGCCGTGGGGGCGGCAATGTAGGTAAGCTTGTCGGTGTCCTCGTCCCAGAGGTAGACGTAAACGGTGCCCTCCAGGTCGGTTTCCGCCGTCACGGTGACGGTGGTGGGCATGGGCATGGCCCCGGCCAGGTCGGCGGTCTCAAACTCGATGTCCTCGGGAACCGCCGGATAGTATTTCTCCCGGAGGGAGGGGCTGTGGTAGTCCACAGGGTAGTAGCAGCGCCCGGGCTCGTTCACCTGTCCGAAGCCACCGGGGATGTAGAGGGAGTAGCCCCCCACCTCCACCGTCAGGCTGGAACCGGGGTTGGCCCCCAGGAGGTTCATGGTGTAGAGGGAGATGGCGGCGGGGATATGGAGGTCCACCCCCACTCCCTGGCCGTTCCGGATGGCCTCATGGGTCTCG
>CAJFUT010000203.1 GCA_904420255.1 uncultured Angelakisella sp.
CCCGTCAAAGGGCCGGAACTCCAGCTCCGCCCCCACAAGATACCTCTCCTGGCCCTGGAGCCGCCAGTCCTCCCCCAGGGGGGCGGAGCTTTTTTCTTCCATCAGAGCTCCCCCCGCTTCTCGTAGCCCCTGGGGGTCACCATCCTGCCGTTCAGCACCATGGTGCGGCTGCTGCCGATGAAAACGGTGGTGAACATATCCGCCGGGGCCTTCCCCAGCTCCCGGAGGGTGCAGAGCTGCCAGCTCTCCCCTTCCCGGCCCACCATCCGGGCCAGGCCGCAGACCCGGTCCCCCGGGAGGCGCTCCAACAGCAGCGCCGCCGCCCGGGCCAGGGTATCGGGCCGCCGGCGGCTGGCGGGGTTATACAGGCAGAGGGCAAAATCCCCCTCCGCCGCCGCCAGGAGCCGCTTCTCGATGGTTTCCCAGGGGGTGAGGGCGTCGCTGAGGGAGATGACGGCGAAATCGTGGGTCAGGGGGGCCCCCAGGAGGGCCGCCCCGGCGGTGGCCGCCGTCACCCCGGGGATCACCTGGATTTCCACCTCCGGGCGGTCCCGGCAAACCTGGAAGATCAGCCCCGCCATGCCGTAGACCCCCGGGTCCCCGCCGCAGACCATGGCGGCGGTCTGTCCCGCCAGGGCCCGCTCCAGGCAGAGGCGGCACCGCTGGGCCTCGGTGGTCATGGGGGTGGCCACCAGCTCCTTGCCGGGCCAGCGGTCCCGGATCAGGTTGATGTAAACGGTGTACCCTACCAGGACGTCGCTGGCGGCCAGGGCCGCCTCCCCCCGGGGGGTGATCTGGTCGGGGCCGCCGGGGCCCAGGCCCACCACATAGATTTTTCCCGCCATCGGTTCATTCTCCCTTCTTTTCCCCGGGGAGGGTCAGGTCCAGCACCACCTCCCGGGACGCCGCCGCCGCCGTGACCCCGTCCAGGGCCGTCTTGGGGATGAGGAGCGGCCCTCCCGCGGCCAGGACGGCGCTCCGCTCACAGACGTTGTCCACCCCCGTCACCTCCCGGACAAAGGGGGAGGCGGAAAAGCTCCCGGGGGCCCCTTCCAGCTCCTCCGGGGAGAAAAGGGCCAGAGGCCAGCCCCGCTCCCGGCAGAACTCCAGAAGGCCCGGCTCCTCCCCCTTCCGGTCGATGGTGGCGGCCCCCGTCACCGCCAGGGGGGAGAGTCCTCCCCTCTCCAGGGCGTCCAGGACGCACCGCTCCACCTGCTGGCGGGAGGCCCCCTTCCGGCAGCCGATCCCCACCGTCAGGGCCGGGGGGAACACCTTCAGGGCCCCGTCCCCCGGTCCGGCGGAGAGGGTGAACCACAGCTCGCCCCCCCGCTCCACCTGGACAAGGCCCCGGGGGAGCTGCCCCGCCACCGGGAAATCGCTGCGGAAGGCCACGGTTTTCCCCTCCAGCAGGGCGGCGGACACCGCCTTCACCCGGCGGGGCTCCTCCAGCCGCCAGCCCCGGCGGGCGGCCCAGTCGTCCAGGGCGAACAGCCCCTCCACGTCGGTGGCGGTGGTGATCACCGCCCTGCCGCCGCAGACCGCCGCCGTCTGGCGGGCCAGGAGGTTGGCCCCCCCGGCGTGGCCGGAGAGGAGGGACACGGCGAAGTTGCCCCCCTCGTCCACCGCCACCACGGCGGGGTCCCGGGTCTTGTCCCGGACAAAGGGGGCGATGGTCCGCACCGCGATGCCGCAGGCGGCCACAAAGATGATGCCGTCGGCCCTGGCGAAGGCCTCCTGGACCCAGCGGGACAGGGGCTCCGCCAGGGGCGGGACCTCCGGCGCCTCGGGGAAGGCCCGGAAGGACCGGGCCCGGCAGCTGTGGCCCTCTTTGGCCAGCCCCTCCCCCAGCCGCCCGGCCAGGACGGCCCCCCGGGGGGTGAAGGCGATGATCTCCAGCTTCATGGCAGCTCCTCCCTCCGGTTCCCGTCCCCTTCCCGGCAGCCGTGGGAAAAGCCGGGATTATACAGGTCGCTGCGGCGGTAGTCCTTCCCCAGGAAATCCCCCACCAGCACCAGGGCGGTGCGGGAAACGCCGGCCTGACGGGCGGCGGCCTCCAAGGTCCCCACGGTGCAGGGAAAGACCCGCTCCTCCGGCCAGGTGGCCTTGTAGACGATGGCGGCGGGGGTATCGGGAGTATAGGCGCCCCCGGCCAGCAGCTCCTTCTGGGCTTTGGCCAGGAGCCCGGCGCTGAGGAACAGCACCATGGAGGCCCCATGGGCCGCCAGGGAGGAAAGGGACTCCCCCTCCGGCACCGGGGTGCGCCCCGCCGCCCGGGTGATGATGAGGCTCTGGCTCACCCCCGGCAGGGTGTATTCGGCGGGGATGGCCGCCGCCGCCCCGCAGAAGCTGCTGACCCCCGGGGTGACGTCGAAGGGGATGCCCCGGGCCGCCAGGGCGTCCATCTGCTCCCGGATGGCCCCGTAGAGGCAGGGGTCCCCGGTGTGGAGCCGAACGGTGGACCAGCCCCGGCGCTCCCCCTCCTCCGCCAGGGCCACCACCTCCTCCAGGGTGAGGGAGGCGCTGTCGTGGAGGACGGCACCGGGGCGGGCCAGCTCCAGCAGCTCCGGATTTACAAGGCTCCCGGCATAGATCACCTGGTCCGCCTCCCCCAGGAGCCGGGCCCCCCGGAGGGTGATGAGGTCCGCCGCGCCGCAGCCGGCGCCCACGATATGTACCATCAGTCTTCCTCCTTCACCAGGATGGTGGCAAAATACCCCGCGTCCTCCTCCGCCTGGGCCAGGTCCTCCCAGACCCGCTCGGTGGGAAGGCCGCAGTCCCGGACCATCCGGGCGGTGTGGTTCCCCGGCAGGGTTTCCAGCAGCTGACGGACCTCCCGGGCCTCCTTCCCCGC
>CAJFUT010000204.1 GCA_904420255.1 uncultured Angelakisella sp.
GGCGGCGGAGGGAATGGGTCCGGTACTGAGCGCCGACTGGTTTTGGCCGTGGGGTTCCCAAAGGGGTGCCCCCTTTGGTCAGTCTTTGGTTACTTTCTTCTGACGAAGAAAGTAACATATCCGGCGTTACGCTTCGAGCGGAACAAAGATAGAATGAAGCGCGACGTTTCAGGAATCAGTATCCCAGCGGTGAGAGCTAATTTAAGGGAGAGAAAGGCGCAGCGCAGCAGAAAAAGGGGCCCGGCCTACCCCGCCCGGGTTTCATCCCCGATGATCTTCCCGTCGGAGATGGTGATGACCCGGTTGGCGCTGTCGGCGATTTTGGGGTCGTGGGTGATGAGGATGACGGTGCGGCCCTCCCGCCAGAGGTCCCGGAGAATCTCCATGACGTCGTGGCCGGAGCGTTTGTCCAGGTTGCCGGTGGGCTCGTCGGCCAGGATCACCGGCGGGGCGGCGGCGATGGCCCGGGCGATGGCCACCCGCTGCTGCTGGCCGCCGGACATCTCGGCGGGGCGGTGGTCCATCCGGTGCTCCAGCCCCACCTTGGCGAGGGCGGCGGCGGAGAGGCGGCGGCGCTCCTCCCGGCCGATCCCCCGGTAGATGAGGGGTAGCTCCACGTTCTCCAGGGCGTTGAGGCTGGGGATGAGGTTGAAGCCCTGGAAGATGAAGCCGATCTCGTTGTTGCGGATTTCGGAAAGCTCGTCGTCGCTGAGGTTGGAAACGTCCTGGCCGTCGATGAGGTACTGGCCCGAGGTGCAGACGTCCAGGCAGCCCAGCATATTCATCAGGGTGGATTTCCCCGAGCCGGACTGGCCGATGATGGCCACAAATTCCCCCCGGTCCACCGTCAGGGAAACCCCATCCAGGGCCCGGACCTCGTTTTCCCCGGGGTTGTAGATTTTGTAAATGTTCCTGACCTCGATGAGATGGGACATAAGGATACCCGTCCTTCCTGTAATCAAGCCCGGGCCGGGAGGGGTTCCCCCGGCCGCCGGTTGTAGTATGCCCCATCCCGGCCTCTGAGCCGCGGAGGGGGGCGTCCTTTCTTTCAACGAGGCTCCCCCTCCCAAAACTTCAAGGGCCGGTCATTCCTGGGAAACGGAAAGGAACAGGGTGGTGCGGTTGGGCAGGCAGGTGGCCACCTGGAGGTCCTCCCGCAGGAAGCCGGTGTTGACGCACACCTTGTCGGGGCAGTCGGAGCTGAGGAAGCGGATGGCGTGGTCCTGCACCTGGAAGGTGATCTCCAGGCCGGTTTCGTCCAGGATGGAGAATTCCTGGTCCGGGGCGGTGGTCAGGTCCAGGGTGCGGACCGTCTCCTCCCCCACGGTGATGGTGGCGATGATGTGGCCCTGGGTGGACCTGGGCAGCAGCAGCCAGAGCAGCGCCGCCCCGCAGAGCAGCGCCGCCCCCAGCCACAGGGCGATGCGGAGCTTTTGTTCCTTGGTCATAACGGCGGCGGAATCCCCTTTCCGGCCCCGGCGCCGCCGGGGCTTTTGAGGATATGATACCACAGATGTCAACATCTGCGCAGCCGTCCCGCCTCCCCGGCGGGGATATTTCCTGTTTATCCCCGCCCCCGGCGGGCCATACTTTTTGGGAAAAGGCCGGGAAAGGGGGCGACACCGGATGAAACCGGAATCCAAAGACCGGCTCATGGGGTTCTCCACCTCCTTCGGCATCACCTTCCTGGCCATGATGGTGGTGCTGGGGACGGTGTGCTTCCTCTCCTATTTCCGCCTGGGGCAGGAAACCGCCGAGGAGGCCCGGCCCGACGCCTACCTCCCCGAGGCGAAGGACCGCCTGGTGATGCTGGTGGCCGCCGCCGAGGAGGCGCAGATGGCGCCGGATACCTACCTCCTGCTGGGCTTCCTGCCGGACAAGGGGAAGATCGCCCTCTGCGTCCTGCCCCCCTCCACCTACCTGGAATACGGCGGCCAGGGCAGCACCCTGGGCCGCCTGTGGCAGCAGGGGGGGCTGGGGTACGCCCAGAAGGGCCTGGCCCAGTACCTGGGAATCCCCATTGACCGCCGGGCCACGGTGGAAACGGCGGACCTGGAGCAGCTGATGGCCTACGGGGGGCTGCTGGACTACGACCTGGCAGTGGACCTGAACTACACCCTCCACGGGCGGCAGATCGTCATGCCCCGGGGGAAATACCAGCTGGACGGCCGGAAGGCCATGGACATCATCTCCTATCCCGCCTACAAGGGCGGGGAGCGGGAGCGCAGCGACCGGGCCGCCCTCCTCATCTCCCAGATCATCACCCACAACCTCCCGGCCTTCCTCACCGACACCGGGGCTCGGCTCCAGGCCGACGCCCTCTCCATCCTGGACACCGACCTTTCCGCCGCCGACTGCCTCCAGCGCAGCAGCGCCCTCCAGTTCCTGGCCCGGCTGGAGCTGCCCGCCACCACCGCCGTCTTTCTGGAGGGCTCCCTCAGCCGGGATTACACCGTCTTTCACCTCACCGAGGACTGCAAGGCCCGGATCCGGGAGATGTACTGCCTCCCCGGGGAGGAGCCGGGGGAGGCCCCCGGCGGCGGGGAGCCGGCGGAAAGCGGGGCCCCGTCCCAGGCCGGGGAGGCGTCCATCCCCCCCGCTGCCGGCTCCGGGGAACTGCCCCAAAGCGCCGCCCCCGGCGGCAGCCTGCCCCCCATCCAGGACCAGCCCCGGATGGAAACCCCCTACGTCAAGTTCCGCTAGGCGGGGAAGGCCCCGCGGGCTGGCCGGTCCCGAACGGGATGAAAGCCCCGGTGGGGCTTTCAAGGCCACGTTCCCGACCAACGGGAGGGATTGACGTGAGCTTTGGTTCGTGAATCGCTGGTTTGTGCGCCGCTCTTTTTAGTCCCGCCGGGTTTTCCCTTAAATAGCTTACTCCGGTCGGACCGGAAGTCCGGGCATCACTTTCTCTGCCGAGAGAAAGTGACAAAGAGCGGCCGGGGAGCC
>CAJFUT010000205.1 GCA_904420255.1 uncultured Angelakisella sp.
CAGGGCGTCCTCCCCGCAGGGTCCAGTTCCAAACTGTGAATGAAGCAACTATATATTATATATAATATATAAAAATCGGGCTGTCAACCAATATCCCCTCCTATCCCGAAATTTCTCTGTTTTGCCCTAGGAACCACCCCCGAATTTATACAACATTTTCATCGGGCTCCGGGCGATCCTCCCCGGTCAGGCCGCAGATGATCTCCACCGCGTCGTCGATATACTGGGCCAGGGTTTTCCGGGCTACCCCCGCCACATAGGTGCTGCACTTGGTCACCGGGACCAGCACCCGGGCGGCGTCGCTTTCCGCCACGGCGGCGGCCATTTCCGGGGTGAACTCCCCCATCATGGAATTGGCCAGGACGATGCCCATGGGCCCGGCGATGACATCCGCCCGGCGGCAGTTGACCCGGACGGGATTGGTGCCGGTGGCCCCGGCGTCCGCCCCCGCCCGCATCATGGCGGAGGTGGCGATGGAATTGGTGCCCACCGCCATGATCCGCACCGGGACCCGGCGCTTCCGCAGCGCCTCGATGAGGGCTTTCCCAAAGCCGCCCCCCTGGCCGTCGATCACCAGCACTGTTTTCATTTTTCTTCCCCTTTCTGTTTTCGCACCCGGAAACCCTCCACCGCCTCCGGCCCCGCCCGCTCCGCCAGCCGGAACAGGAGGTAGCCCAGCAGCCCGCCCAGGGCGTTGAGCCAAAGATCGTCCACATCGGTGCCCCGGTTCTGGAAGAGCTGGCACAGCTCCACAAGGAGGGAGGCCCCCAGGGCCGTCCCCACCGACGCCAGAAGAGGGCGCCTCACCCGCCACAGGAGGGGCGGGAAAAAGCCCAGCGGGACGAACATCACGATATTTCCCACGAAATTGATGAGCAGATACCCCCAGCCGTCCCCCCGGCGGAGGATGGCGAAGCCCTGGCGGAACACCGCCAGGGGGATCAGGTTGACCCGCTCCAGGCTGAGGGGGCCCCAGCCCTCCGGCCCCGGCACCACGGTGAGGGCCCCCAGGCCGGCGCAGAACAGCAGGAAAACCCACAGCCCCGCCTCGTGGCCCGGGGTGGTGGAAAGGCCCTCTTTCCCCAGGCGGCGGAGGCCCCAGAGCCGCAGGGCCAGGATGGCCGGAGCCGCCAGGGCCATGGCGGGAAGCATTCCCCTCCCAAAGGCCAGAACCGAATCCAAAGCCTCCCCTCCCCTACAGGTAGCCCAGAAGGCCCCGGACGCTCACCTCGCCGGAGCTGACGGTGCGGGTCCCGTTTCCAAACCGCACCACCAGCCCCCCGTCGGGGGCGATGTCCAGCGCCTCCCCTTCCTCCTCCCCGGCCGGGGAGATCACCGTCACCCGCCGCCCCAGGGTGCAGGAAAGCCACCGCAGCTCCTCCAGGAGGGCGGGGTCCCCCTCCTGCCAGCCGCTGCCCGAAAAAATTTCATCCAGCCCGGCGATGATCTCCGCCGCCAGCCGGGCCCGGGGGACCTCCCCGCCCGCCATTTTCAGGGAGATGGCCTTATCCTCCAGTTGGGGCGGGAAGGAGCGGTGGGCCACATTGACCCCGATGCCGATGACCGCCCAGGCGATGCTGCCGTCCTCCCCGTCGGAAAGGAGCTTGGTGAGGATGCCGCAGGCCTTTTTCCCCTCCAGGATAATGTCGTTGGGCCACTTGATGGCGGGCTCGAGGCCGGTGGTCCGGCGGATGGCGCCGCACACCGCCAGCCCGGCGCAGGAGGTGAGGAGGCTCAGCCGCTCCCCGCCGCACCGGGGGGCCAGCAGGTAGGAGAGATAAATCCCCACCCCGCCCGGGCTGTAAAAATCCCGGCCCATCCGTCCGGCGCCGCTGGTCTGGCGGTCGGCCAGCACCACCGTGCCGCTTTTGGCCCCCTCCAGGGCCAGGCGCTGCCCCTGGAGGTTGGTGGAATCCAGCTCCCCATAGCAGAGGACCGGGGCCTCCCTGGGCCCCGGCAGGAACGCCTCCACCAGCGGTGCGGTGAGAAGGTCCGGCGCCCCGGCCAGGCGGTAGCCCCGGTTGGTGGCCGAATCCACCTGCCAGCCCTCGCTCCGCAGCCGGTCCATCCCCTTCCACACCGCCGCCCGGGTCACCCCCAGGCTGCGGCTGATGGCCTCCCCGGAAAGGTATTCCCCCCGGTGGGCCAGCAGCAGCGCCGCCAGCTTTTCCGTCATGCCGCCCTTTTCCATGGCCGTTTCCTCCCTTCGGGACCCTTGTACATCGATACTTTCCTTTTATCATATCCGAACCCCGTCCTCCCGTCAATCGTCCGGGCGGCGTTTTTTTCCGGCGGTTCCAGCCTTTCCTTGGGAGGCTCTTGGATTTTCCGCCTGATCTGTGGTAAAATTTTTATTGGACGCCTCAGGCCCGGAGGATAGGAGGAAACGCCATGAGCTTCGTGGAATTCAAAGATGTCTATAAACGGTACCGCATGGGGGATGTGGTCATCGCCGCCGCGGACGGCGTCACCTTCCAGATCGAGGAGGGGGAATTTGTGGTCATCGTGGGCCCCTCCGGCGCCGGGAAAACCACCGTCCTCAATATGCTGGGGGGGATGGACACCTGCGACGAGGGGCTCATCTCGGTGGACGGCCAGGAGGTGAGCCGTTTCTCCCGGAGGGAACTCATCACCTACCGCCGCTACGCCGTGGGCTTTGTCTTCCAGTTCTACAACCTGGTGCAGAACCTCACCGCCCGGGAAAATGTGGAGCTGGCCGCCCAGATCTGCAAAAACCCCATGAACGCCGCCGAGGCGCTGCGCCAGGTGGGGCTGGGAGAGCGGCTGGACAACTTCCCCGCCCAGCTTTCCGGCGGGGAGCAGCAGCGGGTGGCCATCGCCCGGGCCCTGGCCAAGCGGCCCAAGCTCCTCCTCTGCGACGAGCCCACCGGCGCCCTGGACTACAACACCGGCAAAAGCATCCTGAAGCTCCTCCAGGACACCTGCCGCCAGCAGGGGGTGACGGTGATCGTGGTGACCCACAACTCCGCCATCGTCCCCATGGCGGACCGGGTCATCCAAATCCGCAACAGCCGGGTGGCCTCCTCGGTGCGGAACCCCTCACCCACTCCCGTGGAGGAGATCGAGTGGTGAGCCGCCCCGAGCCGGTTTAAGGAGGTGAGCCGATGACACCGGCACTTTTCAAGGATACCCTGCGGACCATGGCCCGCACCATGAGCCGCTTTTTGTCCATCTTCGCCATTGTGGCACTGGGGGTGGGCTTTTTTGCCGGTGTCCGGGCCACCGGCAGCGATATGCGCCTCACCGCCGACCTTTACTACGACCGTACCCAGCTGGCCGACGCCCACGTCCTCTCCACCATGGGGCTCACCCAGGGGGATGTGGAAGCGGTGGCGGCCATACCCGGGGTCAGCGGGGTGATGCCCGCCCTCTATGTGGACCTTCTGACCCTGTCCGGGGAGAACTTCACCACCCGGGTCATCTCCCTGCCCGACCTGGACCCTGACGACCCCAATTACCTGAACCAGCTCTCCCTGGTGGAGGGCCGCCTTCCCACCGCCCCGGACGAGTGCGTCCTGGACAGCGCCGCCGCTCAGGAGTTCGGCTTTTCCATCGGCCGGGTCATCACCTTCGCGGCGGGCAGCTCCGACCAGAACCTGGATGACTGGCTGAGCCGGAAAAGCTACACCGTTGTGGGAATCGCCGAAAGCCCCCTCTATATCGACATGACCCGCCGGGGCAGCACCACCATCGGCAACGGGACCCTCTCCGCCTTTGTCTATATCCCTCAGGAGAACTTTGTCACCGATTATTATACCGACCTTTATATCACCTGCGGCCCTGCCCTCCCTCTGGCGGCCTACAGCGAGGAATACGACGCCCAGGTGGGGCTGCTCCTGGAGGAGCTGGAGGCCCTGGAGGAGGTCCGCGCCCCCGCACGGCTGGAGGAGGTGCGGGCCGACGCCCAGGCGGAGATCGACGACGCCCAGGCGGAATTGGACGACGCCCAGGCCGAGCTGGACCAGGAACTGGCCGACGCCTGGCAGGAATTGGAGGACGCCAGGCAGGAGCTTACGGACGGGGAGGCGGACTACCAGCAGGGGCTGGAGGACTTTGAGCGGGAGATCGCCGACGCCCAAGCCGAGCTGGACGACGCCGACGCCGAGCTGGACGACGGCTGGGCCCAGTACCGGGACGGCCGGGACCAGCTCCGGGAGGGGGAACAGGAGCTGCGGGACAGCCTGCCCCTGCTCCAGGCCGCCGAGGCCCAGGCGGCGGAGCAGACCGCCCAGCTGGAGGGGCTGGCCGCTTCCCTGGACCTTCTGGACCCCGCCCAGCCCATCACCCCTGAGGGGGCTTATGGGGAGCTTCTGGCCGCCCTGGACGCCGTTGCCGGCCAGGACGGGACAAGCCTGAGGCTGGGGTCCCTCCTGGTAGATGAGGAAGGAATGGACCTTCTTCCGCCAGAGCAGCAGGAGTTCATCCGTGCCGGGAAGATCGCCGGGGTGGAAACGGCCCTGAGCAACATGATACAAACCATCAACGCCGCCATCCAGGAGGCCCGCCAGGAATACGACCAGGGGGTGGAGGACATCCAGGAGGGCCGCCGGGAGCTGCAGGAGGCCCGGAAGGAGCTGGAACGGGGCCGGGAGGAATACAACGAGGCCCTGGCGGAATTTGAGGAGCAAAAGGCCGAGGCACAGCAGGAGCTGGATGACGCCCGGCGGGAGCTGGACGACGGCTGGGCGGAGCTTGCCGACGGCCAGCGGGAATACGAGGACCAAAAGGCGGACGCCGAGGGGGAGATCGCCGACGCCCAGCAGGAGATCCGGGACGCCCAGCGGGACCTGGAGGACCTGGAGCTGCCGGAGTGGTACATCCAGGACCGCTATGACTTCGCCTCCGCCTACGGCAGCTACCGGGACGACGCCCAGCGCATCGACAACGTCGCCGCCATCTTCCCGGTGTTCTTCCTGGGGGTGGCCGCCCTGGTCTGCCTCACCACCATGACCCGGATGGTGGAGGAGCAGCGGGGGCAGATCGGCACCGCCAAGGCCCTGGGCTATTCCTCCTGGGCCATCGCCGCCAAATACCTCATCTACGCCGTCACCGCCAGCCTCCTGGGGAGCCTGGTGGGGCTGCTGGTGGGGTTCCGGCTCTTCCCCACCGTCATCTACAACGCCTACCGCATCATGTACGATATGCCGGACATCACCGCCCCCTTCTGGTGGGGCACCGGCCTCATCTCCTGCCTCGCCGCCACGGCGGTTTCCGCCCTGGTGACCGCCTCCGCCTGCTGGGGGGAGCTGCGGGCCGTGCCCGCCCAGATCATGCGGCCCAAGGCCCCCAAGGCGGGCCAGCGGGTGCTGCTGGAGCGCGTCCCCTTCCTGTGGCGGCGGCTGGGCTTCATCCAGAAGGTGACGGTCCGCAACCTCTTCCGCTACAAAAAGCGGGTGCTGATGACGGTGGCCGGCATCTCCGGCTGCACCGCCCTGACGCTGGCGGGCTTCGGCCTCAACGACGCCATCAACGACATCCTGGGCAACCAGTACACCGACATTGTCACCTACGACATGATGGCGCTCTACCGCGGCGACGGCGACGCCGGCGACCTGGAGGCCCTGGACCGCCTCACCGGGGAGGGGAACGCCATCGGCGTCGCCGCCCGGGAAACCCAGTATGTCCAGTCCATGACCGCCGTTTCCCAGGTTTCCCAGAAGCGGCTGGACGTGAACCTCACCGTCACCCAGCACCCGGAGGCGCTGGGGGGCTTCATCACCCTGCGGACCCGGCTGGGCCACGAGCCCATCTCCATCCCGGAGGACGGGGCGGTGGTCACCGAGAAGCTGGCCACCCTCTTTGAGCTTTCCCCGGGGGACAACCTGGTCCTCCAGGACTCCGACGGGGCGGAATACCGCCTCCGGGTGGCGGCGGTGACCGAGAACTACGCCTCCCACTTTGTCTACCTGGGGCCGGAGTACTACCGGGAGGTCTTTGGGGAGGAGCCGGAATACAACTGCCAGCTCCTGAACCTCCGGGACCCCTCCCTGGAGGATTCGGTGAGCCAGGCCCTGCTGGAAAACGAAAGCGTCCTGGCGGTGACCCTCACCAGCACCATCCGCAGCCAGTTCGGCAGCATCAGCGACAACCTCAAGTACGTTATCGCGGTGCTGGTGATGTCGGCGGGGCTGCTGGCCTTTGTGGTGCTCTATAACCTCACCAACATCAACATCACCGAGCGCACCCGGGAGATCGCCACCCTCAAGGTGCTGGGCTTTTATGACCGGGAGGTTTCCGCCTATATCTACCGGGAGAACACCGCCCTCACCCTCATGGGCACCGCCCTGGGGCTGCTGCTGGGCATCGCTCTGACCCGGTTTGTGGTGGCCACGGCGGAGATCGACGCCATCATGTTCGGGCGGCAGATCTACCCCTTCAGCTACGCCGTCTCCGCGGCGCTGACCCTGGCCTTCTCCGCCTTTGTGAACTTCGTCATGCACTTCCGGCTGCGGAAGGTGGACATGGTGGAATCCCTGAAGTCCGTCGATTAGCCCGGCAGGCCGGGCGGCCTGGCGTTTTTCGCGGGAATCTGCTATAATGGAAGGGAAATCCGCCGGGGCGCAGCTCCGGCGCCTCAGGAGGAAATGACCATGGAACCCCAAGCCCTGACCCCGCTGGAACAGTGCTCCCCCGACCTCTACCAGGTCCTTCGGAGCGTTTCCGAATGTGAATGCGACTTTGCCCGCCGCCTCACCATGGGCGGGCTGCTGCGGCTGGTCCAGGAGGCCAGCACCCGCCACTGCACCCTTCTGAACATCACCGGGGAGGATTACCGCCGCACCGGCACCGCCTTCCTGCTGGCCAAGCTCTGCGCCCGGATCTACACCGACATCCCCGCCGAGGCCCAGGTGCGGCTGGAAACCCGGCCCACCCTGCCCATCCGGGCGGTGTACCACCGGTACACCACCCTGACCTTCCCGGGGGCGGATTCCCCCGCCGCCGCGGTGGACGCCCGGTGGGTGCTGGTGGACATAGAGAGCCGGCGGATCCTCCGGCGGCCGCCGGAGGGGCTGCACCTTCCCTTCACCAACCCCTCGGTGCCGGAATTCCCCATCCTCATCCCCAAGCCTCAGGGGGAGCCGGAAGCCACCGGGCGGGAAACCGCCGGCTATTCCCGGTGCGACCAGAACCGCCACCTGAACAACACCCGCTACGCCGACATCATCTGCGACCACCTGCCCCTGGAGCAGCTCCGGATGGGGCCCCTCCGGGAGCTGACCATCTGCTACCACCGGGAGCTGCCCATGGGCCACGCCATGGAAATCCTCCGGCAGGAAACCGAGCCCGGGCTGTTTTACCTGGCCGGGCGGGAGGGGGAGCAGACCTGCTTCGAGGCCGCCGCCGTCTTTTGAGGAAAAGCGCCCGCGGCCCTCAAAAAATCATCCCGGCCGCAAATCCCAGGCGAAACCGCCGCCGCGCAGGCGCTTCTCTCACGGACGCAAAAGAGCGGGGCTCCATCCAACGCCATAAAGGCGCTTCTCTCACGGACGCAAAAGAGCGGGGCACCATCTAACGCCATAAAGGCGCTTCTCTCACGGACGCAAAAGAGCGGGGCACCATCTAACGCCATGAAGGCGCTTCTCTCACGGACAAAAAACGCCTTCTGAATCCCAGGTGATATGCTCAGGGAGCGGGGCACCATCTATCGCCGCGCAGATACTTCTCTCACGGACATGAAAACAGGCAGACCCGAAAGGGCCTGCCTGTTTTTCTGCGCTGGGGGATTTCTGATTGGGGCTTAGTCGTCGAAGTCGTCGTCGCTGTCGCTGCCGCCTCTGTTTTTGCCGCTGCCGCGGACGATGAGGACGGTGGCGGTGATGACGCCGGCGATGGCGATGATGAGGATGGGCACCAGGACGGGGATGCCGCCCTTCTCCTCATCCTCCTGGGGCTGGGTATCGGTGGGCTCGGATTCCTCCTGGGAGGAGGAAGAGGGCTCCACCGGCGGCTCGGGCTCGCTGCTCTCGCTGCTGCTCTCACTGGAGGAGGAGCTGCTGGAGGAGGAGCTTACGGCGCTGCTGGCGGGGGGCACATAGGTGGAGGAGGAGGCGGGCCTGCTGCTGGAGGAGGAACTGATGGTGCCGCCGCCCCCGGAAACGGCGCTCTCGCCATAGAGGGCCTTGGAGGTGATGACGTAGTTTCCGGCGCTGCTGGTGAGGGTGAAGGTGACCTCCCCGTCGGAATCCGCCTTGGCGCTGGAGCGGTAGGTGAGCTTATTGGTATCCTCGTTATAGCTGTAGAGATAGAGGGTATCCTTGGCGTACTTGCTGCCCACGTCGATGGTGAGCTTCATATCGGAATAGAAGCTGCCGGTATGGCGGAGCTGGAAGGCTTCCACGTCGTAGTCGCGGCAGAGCTTCAGCATCCTGGAATTGGAGTACTCCTCCACATCCAGGGGGATATAGATCTGATAGCTGGGGATCCGCTTGACGCTCTTGCCGTTGACGGTCCAGACATAGCCGCCGGAAACGGTCATCTGGAGGGTGACGTTCTCCCCGTCCAGCTGGCGCAGGACATAGGCGGGCAGCTCGGTATTGCTGCCCAGGCGGACCTTGATGGTATCGCCCCGGTCGGCGTTGCGGATTTCCTTGCGGATGCTCTCCCACTGGCGGCTGTCGCTGTCGTCGTTGTCGTCGGAGGAGCCGGTGTTGCCGGAGGTGGAGGAGGTGCGGGTGATGGTGATGGGCAAATCCTTATAAACCGTATCCGCTTTGCCGTCGACATAGGCCCGGATGGTGACGTTGTGGGTTGTGCCGCGGGTAAGCTGGCTGGCATCCACAGTCAAAAGACCGCTTTCGCTGATGTTGATGCCGTTTACCGCATTGGTGGTAATCCGCCATTTAATATTGTGTTGCGAGCCATTGTGGGTATCGTTACCAAATTCACAGGAGCCGGTTATGGTCATTTGAGTATCGGCTACCGAGTATTGATAGTTGGTGGTGCCGGTAGACACGCTGATGCTGGTGCCGTTGGTAGGAGCGGTGATGCCGGTGATAGCCGTAATTTGCTTGTCGCACTCCTGGGGCCGCTCGACAGTGATGTTAGCCGAACCGCTGACACCGCCTATTGAAGCGGTGACGGTGAGGGTGTTGGTGTAGTTGGGCAATTGGGCAGGGTTGATTGTAACTCCGAAATTGCTGTCACTGCTAGAAGTCGTAAGCCCCGTTGCGCTTCCATCATCCCATTTCGCCGTCCAGGCAATCTGAGCGCCGTGGTTGGCACTCTCATGGTTGTTTATGTTGCAGATGCCGGTATCCCAAGTGATACTTGGAGTAAAGGTGACGGTCTGGGCTTTGCTGCCGGTAACATCTTCAGCAGTAAAGTCCAACGGAGAGAGCGTTTGGGTAGTCACAGTGACTCCGGTGGGCTTCTTCGCACATGTGCCTTCTTTTTGGAAGGTAAGGGGAACGGATTTGGTGATTGCGGGAGTGACCGCTTGCCCGTCCTTCCAGACAGTAGCGGTGAGGGTGGCCGTTTGCTCGGTGGCGGGGAGATTGGCGGGGGTGATGGTCAGAACGCCGGTGTCCTTCGCCACGCTGGCATAGTTGTTGATGTTTTCATCGTCGCTGGTCAGGCTCCACTGCACCGAATAGCCGTGGTTGGTATCAGTCTTGTGGCTCTCAGTGGTGCATTTGGTAGAAGTCACATTGAAATTGCTGGTAACAATAATCGGGGAAGTCGTACTGCTGGTGATGGTGTTGCCGCCGGGCACTTCAATGTTGGTGAGGCTGGCGGTGGCGTCGCAGGTTTCGGTGGCGGCCTTTTTTACCTTGAAGGTGGTGGTTTTGGAGGTATTAGAATCCAGAGTAACTTTGAGAGTAACATCGGTTTCCTGCTCTGGCAAATTGCTGTTTGTAATCTTCAATGTATTTCCATTCAAAATTTCAACGCCAAAAACCGGAGATTCGATGCTCCATGCAACTGTATGACCATGTTTATCATCGCTACCATGGATGTTGCAATCGCCATCTGCAACATTCAGTACGGTGGCCGCATCGGTCGGAAGGCTTATTTCTTTATCTTCGCTTATGGTCTGTCCAGTCAAATTCGTAATACTGATATCGTCTTTCAAGGATAC
>CAJFUT010000206.1 GCA_904420255.1 uncultured Angelakisella sp.
CCCTGGAGGTGCTGGAATCGGAGGATTTCATCGCCGCCGAGGATACCCGGGTCACCCTGAAGCTGCTGAACCGCTTCGGCATCAAAAAGCCCATGGTGAGCTATTACCAGCACAACCTCCGGGAGCGGGGGGAGGAAATCCTTCGCCGCATCCAGGCGGGGGAGAGCTGCGCCATTGTCACCGACGCCGGGATGCCCTGCGTCAGCGACCCGGGGGAGGGGCTGGTGGACCTCTGCCACGGCGCCGGGGTCCCGGTGCGGGTGGTGCCCGGCCCCACCGCCGCCATGTCCGCCCTGGCGGCTTCGGGGCTGCCCACCGGGCGGTTCGCCTTTGAGGGGTTCCTGTCGGTGAAACCCTCCAGCCGCCGCCAGCGCCTGGAGGAGGTCCGGGACGACCCCCGCACCCTCATCTTTTACGAGGCCCCTCACAAGCTGCTGCGCACCCTGGAGGATATGTCCGCCGCCTTTGGGGGGGAGCGGCGTATCACACTGTGTCGAGAAATCACAAAAATATACGAGGAGTATATCCGCACCACCCTTTCCGGGGCCCTGGAGCTTTGCCGGGAAAAGGAACCCCGGGGGGAATACGTCCTCATTGTGGAGGGCGCGCCCCCCAGGGAAGCCCCCGCCCTCACCCTCCCTCAGGCGGCGGAGCTGGCCGCCCAGATGGCCGGCTGCGGGGTGTCCCTCTCCGAGGCGGCCAAGAGCGTCGCCGCCGATTCCGGCTTCAAAAAGGGGGAAATCTACCGGGCGGCCCTGGAGCTGCTGCGGCCCGGGGAAAATGGCTCTTGACAGGGCCCCGGCGGGGCTCCATAATATAGGTGCCTATTATCATACGGAATCTGAGGTTTTGCGACATGGATTACGAATTTGAACTGCGGAAATACCCCCGGCTGGAGGGGAAGGACATCATCCTGCGCCGCTTCACCCTGGGGGACGCCGGGGACGTCTTTGAGTACGCCAGCGACCCCTTTGTGACGGAGCACCTCACCTGGGAGCCCCACGGGAGCGTGGAGGAAACCATCACCATCATGAAGCACCTGTTCCTCAACAACCCCTGTATGTACGCCCTTGCCCTGCCCGATTCGGACAAGTGCATCGGCTCCATCGACATCCGCATCGACCCCAAGCACAACAAGGCCGGCTTCGGCTACTGCCTGGGCCGCCCCTATTGGGGCCAGGGCTACATGACCCAGGCCCTGGGGCTGCTGCTGGAGCTGGGCTTCGGGAAGCTGGGCCTCCACCGGATGGAGGGCCGCTGCTGCCCGGAGAACCCCGCCAGCGGCCGGGTGATGGAGCGGTGCGGCATGGTCCGGGAGGGCGTCACCCGCCAGTCCGCCCTGGTGAAGGGGGAATACCGGGACGAGATCATCTACGGCCTCCTGGCCTCGGAGTTCCACTGAGGGTTCGGGAGATACGGCAAAAACGGCACAGCCTGGGCTGTGCCGTTTTTCTTCGCCCCGGAGGGCGGATGGTTTTTTCAGGTCTGGGCGCTGCCGCTGTAGGGGCCTTCCGCCGGCGGCCCAGGCTGGACCGGGGGCTGGGGCGCCGGTCCGGCGGGGCCGTTGTCATCGGGGGTGTAGTACTGGGTCATGCGGCGGCGGCCGAAGGCTTTGTCCGCCAGGGAGTTGGCCAGGGGCAGGCTGGCCTCCCCGCCCTTGGAAACCCGCACCAGGGCCACAATGGCCAGGATCAGCACCACCAGGGAGAGGATGCCCCCGATGAAGCCCAGGATGCCGCCGATGGCCGCGCCCAGGATGGGGACGGCGTACAGCGCCGAGAAAACAGCCGTCACGGCCGAAACAATGCCGTTGAAAAGGCAGAGGAAAAAGGCCTGCATCACCTGGCGGGTGAGCCACTCATTGCCGTGGACCAGGATCACGAACCCCAGCAGCAGCCCGCAGAGCAGGGTCTGCCCCAGGATGGCCAGGACAAAGGCCAGGACAGCGTAGAAGGTAAGACGGATTCCAAAGCGGTCTTTTTGCACCATGACGACTCCTCCTGTTGACGCACATTTGATCAAGCGCACCCGCCGGGAAAGGACGGGAGGCAGCGGCGGCGGGACGACTGCCTCCCCATGGGCAAAGTATACCATGAACCGCCGCCCATTGCAAGCCGGCGGGCCGGGGCGGAAGCCCGCTGTCCCCTCCCCCGGCCGGGGATTCCATCCGTCGCAAAAAGGCACGGACCCTCGCGGCCCGTGCCCTGTTTTTCGTTATTCACTTTTGGCCCAGATCAAATCTCTCACATTGCTGTTCTTGAAATCCAATCTATGGTCTGCGGTCCTACCGCTTCTTCGCTTTGCGGCTGCCTGTGTATCCATTGGGAGCTCTGCTCCCATTCCTGCCAGGCTCTCGGCCGGGTCCATCCAGCATGACGGCGTCCGCCGCCTCCCGGAGCCTTTCTCTCCGCCTGGGTGTGGTGCCCGCCACTGGCGCTGGGCGTTTTATTTCTTCATTGGCATAAGGCAGTCCCGGACTGACGGCAGGTCAGCCCCAAAGCGCTGCTGGGTAACCGTGTCCACTGGACTCACCTCTTTCTCTCTGAATTTCCTCGCTTGTGGCCTCCTTGGGCCGCCTTAGTACATTGGACTGATTTCCTTTCGCTTTTTCTTCTCAGCCGGGAAAGTCTACCCTAGTACATTGGAGTATCCCTTTCATTGGTCCACAGCTCTTGTGCTTTCCGAAACGCCGGTGTTCCGCGAGGCCCTCGCCTCCTTCGGATTCCTTTGTTTCTGGCTTTATGATACCACAGCTTTTCGGTTTTGTCAATACATCTAAAAATTTTTCACAAATTATTCTTTGTTCCGTCATAACAACCATTCCTAGTGGGTTTTCCCTGCACACCACTACATCTTGTGTGTTCTCCTGACTTGACGCGAAAAGGCCCCGGGGTTTCCCGGGGCCTCTCTTCGCTCCTTGCGGGCCGGCTCACACCAGCTCGATGATGGCCATCTCGGCCGCGTCGCCCCGGCGGGGGCCGGTGCGGATGATGCGGGTATAGCCGCCCTTCACGTCCTTGTACTTGGGGGCCAGCTCGTCGATGACCTTCTTGGCCACCGATTCCTTGGTGATGTAGGAATAGACCTGCCGCTTGGCGTGGAGGTCGCCCCCCTTGGCGATGGTGATCATCTTCTCCGCCATGGACCGGACCTCCTTGGCCCGGGTGACGGTGGTTTCGATTTTGCCGTTTTCCATCAGGAAGGTCACCATGGCGCGCAGCATGGCCCTCCTGTGGTCAGAGGTTCTGCCCAGCTTTCTGACTCCTGGCACTGTGATTCACTCCTTCAATCCTGTGTTGGTTTTTCGTGGGACGGGGCTTTTTATTCCTCGTCCTTGTGCAGGTTGACCCCCAGGGCCTCCAGCTTGCTGATGACCTCCTCCAGGGACTTTTTGCCCAGGTTGCGGACCTTCATCATCTCATCGGGGGATTTGTTGATCAGGTCCCCCACCGAGTTGACGCCAGCGCGTTTGAGGCAGTTAAAGGCACGAACAGACAGGTCAAGCTCTTCAATGGTCATCTCAAGGACTTTGTCCTTCCCGGTATCTTCCTTCTTCTCCATGATCTCGGTGGACCCCACCTCGTCGGAAAGCTCCACGAAGTGGTTGAGCTGTCTATTGAGGATCTTGGCGGCAAGGCTGACCGCTTCCTTGGCGGAGATGGTCCCGTCGGTCCAGACCTCCAGGGTCAGCTTGTCATAGTCGGTAATCTGCTCCACGCGGGTATTTTCCACGCTGTAGTTGACCTTTAACACAGGGGTGTAAATGCTGTCTACAAAAATGGTGCCAACAGGAGCCTTGTCCCCGTCCAGCTGCTTGTTGCGGTCGGCGGAAACATAGCCCTGGCCCTTCTGGAGCACCAGCTCCATGCCCAGCTTTGCGCCCTCCGCCAGGGTGGCGATGTGCATGCCGGGGTCCAGGACCTCCACCTCGGAGGAGCCGGAGATGGAGCCGGCGGTGACCTCGCACTCCCCCTCCGCCGCGATCTTCACCCGCACCGGCTCATCGCAGTAAAGCTTGGCGGTGAGCCCCTTGATGTTGAGGATGATCTCGGTGACGTCCTCCTTGACGCCGGGGATGGTGGAAAACTCATGCTGGATACCATCGATCTTCACTGAGGATACGGCCACGCCAGGAAGCGAGGAGAGCAGCACCCTTCTCAGGCTATTGCCCAAGGTGATGCCAAAGCCGCGGTCCAGAGGCTCCGCCACGAACTTGCCATAGGTTCCGTCAGGCTTGAGCTCTGTCGTTTCGATCCTTGGCTCAATAATTTTAACCATCTAGAATAACCCTCCTTATCAAGACTGAATCGTCTTTCCTTCCCATACTGATCCGGCTGTAACCACAGCAGATTACTTGCTGTAAAGCTCGACGATGAGGTGCTCGGCGACGTCAAAGTCGATGTCTTCACGGTTGGGCAGGTTGAGAACCCTGACCTCAAGCTTTCCGGTGTCTACATCCAGCCACTTGGGGGTGGGTCTGGAGGAATTGGCCTCCACAACAGCCTTGAGCTTGTCGGAGGAGCGGCTGCCGTCGGCGATGGCCACCACGTCCCCGGCCTTCAGCTGGATGGAGGGGATGTTGGCCTTGTGGCCGTTGAGGCGGAAATGGTTGTGGCGCACCAGCTGGCGGGCTTCCTTCCGGGAGGAGGCGAAGCCGCTGCGGTAAACCACGTTGTCCAGGCGGCTCTCCAGAATCCGCATCAGGTTTTCGCCGGCCTGGCCGGGCTTCCTGGCGGCTTCCTCAAAGTACTCCCGGAACTGGCTCTCCAGCACGCCGTAATAGCGGCGGGTGGACTGCTTGGCGCGCAGCTGCACGCCGTATTCGGACTGCTTTCTCATCCGGGCCTTGCCGTGCTGGCCGGGGACGGTTTCTCTGCGGGTGACGGCGCACTTGTCGGAATAGCAGCGGTCCCCCTTCAGGAACAGCTTCTTGCCCTCCCGGCGGCAGAGTCTGCAGCTGGGGCCGGTATATCTTGCCATAATCTATTACACCTCCTGTAGTTACACTCTGCGTCTTTTGGGCGGGCGGCAGCCGTTGTGGGGGATGGGGGTCACGTCCTTGATCATGGTGACCTCAAGCCCGGCGGCCTGCAGGGCGCGGATGGCGGCTTCGCGGCCGGCGCCGGGGCCCTTCACAAAGACCTCCACCGTCTTCAGGCCGTGCTCCATGGCGGCCTTGGCGGCAACCTCGGCGGCGGTCTGGGCGGCATAGGGGGTGGACTTTCTGGAACCCCGGAAGCCCAGCCCGCCGGAGCTGGCCCAGCTCAGGGCGTTGCCCTGGGTGTCGGTGATGGTGACGATGGTGTTGTTGAACGTGGACTGGATATGCGCCGAGCCCCGCTCGATGTTCTTGCGCTCCCGGCGCTTGCGGGTGACGACTTTCTTTGCGGCAGTTTTCGCCATTCTCCTGTCCCTCCTTACTTCTTCTTGTTGGCGATGGTCTTGGCCGGGCCCTTCCGGGTGCGGGCGTTGGTCTTGGTGCGCTGGCCGCGGACCGGCAGGCCCTTGCGGTGGCGCACGCCCCGGTAGCAGCCGATCTCCACCAGGCGCTTGATGTTGAGGGAAACGTTCCTTCTCAGATCGCCCTCCACAGTGACGTGGTGGTCGATGTACTCACGGATTTTGGCCTCGTCCTCCTCGGTCAGGTCCTTGACCCGGGTGTCGGGGTTGACGCCGGTGGCGGCCAGGATCTCGTTGGCGGTTTTGCGGCCGATGCCGAAGATATAGGTCAGGCCGATCTCCACCCGTTTCTCACGGGGCAGGTCGATACCAGCAATACGAGCCATAATTCTGCACCTCCTACTATTTTCTCAGCCCTGACGCTGCTTGTGCTTGGGGTTTTCGCAGATGACCATGATGCGGCCCTTGCGCTTGATGACCTTGCACTTTTCACACATGGGCTTAACCGAAGGTCTTACTTTCATTGGAAATTACCTCCTTGCGCGACTTGCCCTTCCTTATTTGGTCCGCCAGGTGATGCGTCCCTTGGTGAGATCGTAGGGCGAGATCTCCACCGTTACCTTATCGCCCGGAAGGATGCGGATGTAGTTCATACGCAGCTTGCCGGAAATATGCGCCAGTATCTGATGCCCGTTGGGCAGCTCCACCTGAAACTGCGCGTTGGGGAGGGCCTCCACCACGGTGCCCTCGATCTCGATGACGTCCTGTTTCGACATTCGCAAATGCCTCCCTTATTCTTGCTCAGGCTCCTGGGGGCGCAGGCCGCGCAGCAGCCGCCGCAGCGCCCGGTCGGAAGCGATGTCCGTCAGCTCCACCCATTCCCGGGTGGGGCGCAGGTGCCGCGGGTTTTTTCGCTTGGGCCGCTCCAGCTTCCTGCGCTTTCCGTCGGCGATGGCGCAATACCCGTCGGCCTCCACCCGCACCACCACATAAAAGCTGTCCTTGTCGTGGCCTGCGGCGGAACGGACCACCTGGCCTCTTTTCAGCATCGGGGCACCTCCTCAGGGCCTGGTCAGGATGACCGGCCCGTTTTCGGTGATGGCCACGGTGTTTTCAAAGTGGGCGGAGGGCAGGCCGCTCTGGGTCACCACTGTCCAGCCGTCCTCCAGGGAACGGACCCCATCGCCCTTCATGTTGATCATGGGCTCGATGGCCAGGGTCATGCCCGGGCGCAGCCGCAGGCCGTGGCCGGGGGTGCCGTAGTTGGGGACCTCCGGGTCCTGGTGCATCTCGTCCCCGATGCCGTGGCCCACATATTCCCGCACCACGCCGAAACCGTGGCTGAGGGCGTACTGCTCCACCGCGGCGCCGATGTCCCCCAGCCGGTTTCCCGGCTGGGCGGCGGCGATGGCCAGCTCCAGGCACTTCTGGGTGACCTCCATCAGCTCCCGGCACTCCCGGCTGGTCTGGCCGGCGGCCACCGTGAAGGCGTTGTCCCCATGGTAGCCCTTGTAGATGGCCCCGGTGTCGATGCTGACGATGTCCCCCTCCCGGATGACCCGGTGCTTGGAGGGGATGCCGTGGATCACTTCCTCATTGACCGAAACGCAGGCCGAGGCAGGGAACCCGGCGTATCCCAGGAAGGAGGGCTTGGCGCCCATGGACACGATCACCTCATGGACTGCACGGTTGACGTCCATGGTGGTCCTGCCGGGAGCCACCGCCTTCACCCCTGCCATCAGGGCCAGGTGGGAAATCCGCCCGGCCTCCCGCATCAGCTCCAGCTCATGTCTGGTTTTCAGAATGATCATTCTCCATCCTCCAGGATCCTGAGGGTTTCCTCGGTAGACGCCTCGATGGTGCCGCTGCCGTCAATCTCGTGGAGCTTGCCCTGGCCCCGGTAGTACGCCACCAGGGGCTCGGTGAGCTCGTGGTAGGTGGCCAGCCGCTCCCGGATGGTGTCCGGCTGGTCGTCCTTGCGGACAACCAGCTTTCCCCCGCACCGCTCGCAGAGGTCCCCCGCCGCCGACGGCTGGTTCAGCAGGTGGTAGATGGCGCCGCAGCCCTCGCAGACCCGCCGGTTGCCCAGCCGCGCCACAATCACCTCGTCCTCCACATGGAGGTACAGCACCTTGTCGATCCGCACCCCCATTTCATCCAGGGCCCGGGCCTGGGGGAGGGTCCTGGGATAACCGTCCAGGATAAATCCCTCCCTGCAGTCCTCCTGCTTCAGGCGCTCCTCCACGATGCCGTTGACCACCTCGTCGGGGACCAGGCCCCCCCGGTCGATGACCTCCTTGGCCTGGAGCCCCAGGGGGGTCCCGGCCTTGATGGCCTCCCGCAGGATGACGCCGGTGGAAATCTCGGGGATGCCGAACCGCTCACGGATAATTTCGCCTTGTGTGCCTTTCCCCGCTCCGGGGGCTCCCAAAAGAATCAGGTTCATGTCAAACCCTCCTTCCGGTCCATGGCAGGGCTTCGCTCTTCTGCTTTTATTCCAGGAAGCCTTTGTAATGACGCATCATCATCTGGCTCTCCAGGCTCCGCACCGTATCCAGGGCAACGCCCACGATAATGATGACGGAGGTGCCGCCCAGGGCCACGTTCATGCCGGTGAGGGCGGTGATGATAATGGGCAGGATGGCGATGGCCGCCAGCATCAGCGCCCCCACCAGGGTGATCTTGGAGATGACCTTGGTGATGAAGTCCGAGGTGGGCTTGCCGGGACGGATGCCGGGGATGGCGCCGTTGTTCTTCCTGAGGTTGTTGGCCATTTCAATGGGGTTGTACTGGATGGCGATATAGAAGTAGTTGAAGCCGATGATCAGCAGGAAATACAGCACCGCGTAAAGCAGGGACCGGTAGCTGAACATATTGAAGAAGGCCGTCCAGTAGGGATGCGCCACCGGGTCCAGGTTCAGGAAGCCCCCGATGGTGCCGGGGATGGCTAAGAAGGTGGAAGCGAAGATGACGGGCAGCACGCCGCTCATGTTCACCTTGATGGGCATATAGGAGCTCTGGCCGCCGTACATCTTCCGGCCCACCACCCGCTTGGCGTACTGGATGGGGATGCGCCGCTCGGCGTTGTTCATCAGCACGATGAAGGCGATTTCCAC
>CAJFUT010000207.1 GCA_904420255.1 uncultured Angelakisella sp.
GGGGGGTGTCGGCCCGGCCCGCCCGCTGTTCGCGGCGGAGTCCGGGCCTCCACTGGCCCCGGGTAGAATGCGTTATCCCTAAGACGCTGGGCTAGGGAAACTAAAACGCCTTCTGAATCTTAAAGTGGGAACGAACCATGCGGAGCCCGTAGGGCGAAGCCAGAGAGCGGGGCATAACCCAGCGCCATGAAGGCGCTTCTCTCACGGACCCGGCCGCCCGGCCTGCCGGGCCCAGAGAGCGGGGCATAACCCAGCGCCATGAAGGCGCTTCTCTCACGGACCCGGCCGCCCAGCCCTCTGGGCCACAAAGCGCCAGGGCCAGGCCGCCGCCTCCCCGGCGTAGTCAATATTGATCCGGGGGGTGGCCGTCACGGCATCCTCGGGGAAGGGCTCCCCGGCGCAGAGCCAGAGCCGGTCCCCCCAGAGGGGCTCCCCGTAGAGCCCCCGGTCGATGGCCAGGGCCTGGCAGAGCTTGCCGGGGCCGGAGAGGAGGTCCCGCTCCCGGGCCGGCTCCTCCAGGCGCCGGTTCCGGGCCATCTGGGACAAGCCCTCCAGGGGCTGGGCGCCGCGGATCAGCACCGCCTCCGGCTCCCCGGCGGGCCGGGTCACCACATTGAAGCAGCAGTGCATCCCATAGATGAGGTAGATGTAGCTGAGGCCCCCCTCCCGGTACATGACGCTGGTGCGGCCCTCCCGGCTGCCCCGGCTGGAGTGGCAGGCCGGGTCGGAAGGGCCGCAGTAGGCCTCGGTTTCGGTGATGCGGCACCGGAGCAGTCCCTCCGGGGTCCGGCGCACCAGCCAGCGCCCCAAAAGGTCCCGGGCCACGGTGAGGGTATCCCGGAGGTAGAATTCCCGGGGAAGCTTTTCCCAGGGGCCGCCGGTCACGAGATCAGCCCCTCGATGCCGTACTGCCGGTTCACCGCCTTGGCCTTTTCAATGTTCTGGAGGTGCTCCTCATAGGTGCGGCCATAGTAGTGGGTGTATTCCACGTCGGTGACAAAGAAGTAATAGGTGCCGCCCAGGGTGTTTTTCTCGGGGTGGAGGGCGGCGTCGATGGCGTCCAGGCCGGGGTTGGCGATGGCCCCCACCGGCAGGCCGGTCTTGCCGTAGGTGTCGTAGGCGTCCAGCACCTCCTGGGGCGGGTTGCCGTCGTAGTAGGGGGTGATGTAGTCCTCGATGTAGTTGTTGGTGGTGCAGCTCTCCAGCTGGGGATAGGGGGAACCCTCCGCCATGCGGTTGGTGAACACCGAGGAAACGTTGTACATCTCCTCCACGTTGGCGGCCTCCTTCTGGATGATGGAGGCGAAGATCACCAGCTCCTCCAGGGTGTAGCCCGAATCCTCCAGGGCGGACAGGGTTTCCTCGGTGAGGACGTTCTCCTCAAAGGCCCGGAGCATCCGCAGGATGATGGAGTCCACATCCTCGTCGGCGAAGAATTCATAGGTGGCGGGGAAGAGGAAGCCGTCCAGCTTCACCAGCTTCAGGGGGTCGTCGCTGACCTCGCTGATGAAGTCCACATCGAAGTCGTGGGTATTCAGGGCCTCAATGAATTCCTCCCGGGTGCAGAGGCCGGCCTCCTCCAGGGCATCCCCCATCTGGAAGGCGTTGTAGCCCTCGGGGAAGGCCACCCTCACCGTTTCCTCCCACTGCTGGATCTGCTGGAGGTCGGCGATGATGCTGTCGTACCCCTCCCTGGGGGAGAGGTCGAAGGTGCCGTACTGGTAGGTGCCGTCGGCCTCGGCCACATATTTGGAGTAGGCCCGGAACACCAGGGAATTCCCAATGGCCCCTTCCTCCTCCAGGATGGCGGCGATGGCGGCGGTGGAGGAACCCTGGGGGATTTCCACCGTCACCGATTCGGGGCGGGAGCCGCCGCCGATCTCCCTGGAAAGATAGAAATACCCGGCCCCCAGGATGATGAGGGCCGCCAGCAGGAAGCCCAGCAGGACGGCGCCGCCCCTTTTCTTTTTCTTTGCCGGCCGCTGGGGCCGGCGCGCTTGGTATTCAGCCATAAATCTTCTCCCATCTCTCTTGTCTTTTCCCGGCTGTCCGGGGTGCGGGGGCCCGGCAGTATTTTGCGCAGGAGGGCCCCCAATCATGAAACGAGGCAGAGGCCCCCTCCTTTTCGACAAAATTCATCCTTATTGTACCCTGACTGGTGGGAAAATGCAACCTCCGGCCCAAGGGCCGCTTGGCGGGAAAACGAAAAAGGCCGGTCCAAAAGGACCGGCCCGGAGGGACGGGGGCTCAGGGGGATGGGGCTTAAAACCCCACCAGGATGCCGGTTTCCTCGGCATAGTAGGAGGTGAGGCCCCGGGTCTCCATCACCGACACCTGGACGCCGGGGAACCGTTCCTCCAAAAGCTGGGTCAGGTACCGCACCCCCGGGAGATTGTTACAGTGGGAGATCACCACCGGCTTGCCGGCAAGGTCCGGCTTCTGGCGCTTCATCTCCTCCGCCAGGGTTTCCAGGGCCCGGCTCTGGCCCCGGACCTTATGGAGCACCTGGATCTTCCCTTCCCTGGCCTCGGCCACCACGCGGATGCCCAGGCTGCTGGCCACAAACCCCACCAGCTTGTTCATCCGGCCGTTTTTCACCAGGTTGTCGAAGGTGGAGAGGGTGAAAAGGAGCCGCAGGGTGCGGTTGTAGGCCACCGCCGCCCGGGCCACCTCGGGGAAGGAAAGCCCCTGGGCGATGAGGTTCCGGATCTTCCAGATGAGCAGGGCCATGTGCCCCCCGGTGGAGCGGGTGTCGATGACCAGGATTTTCTTTTCCGGGTGGCGCTCCAGCACCATCCGCCGGGCCACCACAGCGCTGTTGAAGGTGCCGCTGAGGACGCTGGTCATGGTGACGGCGATGGAGCAGTCCGCTTCCTCAAATTCCCTGGCCCATTCCTGGGGGCTGGGGCAGGCGGAGGAGGTGGGGCCGTCGGAGGACTTGAGGGCCGTTTTCAGCTCCTCCATGTCCAGGCCGCAGTCGTCTACAAATTCCCGGGTCCCCACCCGGATCTTCAGGGGGACGATGGAGAAGGAGAGGCCCGGGACGGGCTCGATGCCTTCCCGAAGGTCGCAGGAGCTGTCGGCGGCGATTTTCCAGAGCATGATGGCAGGCACCCCTTTTTCTGTTTGTTGAAGCGATGTAGTTTCAAAAACCACGTCTTGGAATATCATACATCAATTTTATTGCCGGGTCAAGGGAAAGGTGGGAAAGGGTATTGACAGGGGGAAGGATATGTGATATTGTATATATACGATATACACAGTTAAGGAGGCGGCGGCTTGGAAATCATCCTTTCAAACAGCAGCGGCCAGCCCTTCTACCAGCAGATCGTGGACCAGGTGAAAAAACTGATCCAGGCCGGCCGGCTCCAGGAGGGGGAGGCCCTCCCCTCCATGCGGCAGCTGGCAAAGGAGCTGCGGGTCAGCGTCATCACCACCAAGCGGGCCTATGAGGAGCTGGAACAGGCGGGCTACCTGGTGACGGTGGCGGGGAAGGGGAGCTTCGCCGCCCGCCCCGCCCAGGAGGAGATCCGGCGGGAGCAGGACGCCCGGGTGGAGGAACACCTCCGGGCGGCGGCCTCCGCCGCCAAGGCGGTGCCCATCCCTCTGGAGGAGATTCAGAAGAGGTTGGCGGCCTATTACGAGGAGGAAAACTAGATGGAATACAATAATAATTATATACTATATGTAGAAAATCTTTCCAAGCATTATCCCGGTTTTTCCCTGGACGTCACCTTTGCCCTGCCCAAGGGCTCCATCATGGGGCTGGTGGGGGCCAACGGGGCGGGGAAATCCACCACCCTGCGGCTGCTGCTGGGGCTGGCCCAGCCCGACGGGGGCCGGCGGGTGGTGCTGGGGCAGGAGGACCTGAACCGCTCCCCCGCCGTCCGGGAGGAGGTGGGGGTGGTGTTCGACGAATGCTCCTTCCCCGAGATTCTCACCCCCGCCCAGCTGGGGAAGGTGCTGGCAAGGCTCCATCCCCGCTGGGACGATGGGGAGTACCGGCGGCTGCTGGAGCGTCTGGAGCTGCCCCGGGGAAAGGCCGTCAAGGAGTTTTCCCGGGGGATGAAGATGAAGCTCTCCATCGCCGCCGCCCTGAGCCACCGGCCCAGGCTCCTGCTGCTGGATGAGCCCACCAGCGGCCTGGACCCCATCGTCCGGGGCCAGGTGCTGGACCTGTTCCAGGACTTCATCCAGGACGAGGAGCGGGGCATCCTCCTCTCCTCCCACATCACCAGCGACCTGGAGCGCATCGCCGACTACATCATCTTCATGAGCCGGGGCCGGGTGCTCCTCACCGAGGAGAAGGACACCCTGGTGGAGGTCTACGGCGTCATCCGGGGCCCGGCGGCCCGGATGGGGGAGGTGGCCCCCGGGGACGCCCTGGGCCTCACCGCCACCGGCCACGGCTTTGAGGGGCTGGTGCGGGACCGGGAGGCCATGGCCCGGAAGTACCCGGACTTTATCCTGGACCGGGCCGACCTGGACGAAATCATCCTCTTCCTCACCCGGGAAGAGGCCAAAGGAGGGAAATAACCCATGTGGGGACTGATTCTCAAGGACCTTTACACGGTGCGGAAAAGCCTCGCCTATACGGCGGTGATCGTGGCGGTGTTCGGGGTGGTCTATTCCGGCAGCAGCGCCGCCTTTGGGGTGGTGGGGGCCATGGCCTCCATGATGGTCATCAGCGTTTCCAGCACCACCATCAGCTACGACGAGTTCTACCACTGGGACCGGTACGCCGCCGCCCTGCCCATTTCCCGGGGCCGGGTGGTGGCCGCCAAATACCTGCTCATCCTGCTGATGGCGGCCGCGGCGATGCTCCTCTGCCTGGCCATGGGGGGCCTGCTGGGCTGGCTCCTGGCCGGGGAGGTCCAGTGGGGGGAGCTGCTGGCCTCCGCCGGCGCCAGCCTGGCGGTGGGGCTGCTGGGGGCCGCGGTGGTGGTGCCCCTCTATTACCGCTTTGGGGTGCAGCAGTGCCGGTTTGCCCTGGTGGCGGTCTACGGCATTCCCGCCCTGGCGGTGGTGCTTTGGGTGAGGGTCACCGGCTTTGCCCCCACCGAGGCCCAGCTGGAGGCCCTGCTCCAGGGGCTGGCCCTGGCGGCCCCGGTGATCTGCCTGGCGGCTTTGGGGATCTCCTGGGGGATTTCCACAAGGGTTTATCAGAAAAAAGAGCTGAAATAAAGGATGGGCCCGCCGAAAGGCGGGCCCCTTTTGGAACAGAAGCTATTTCTTTTTACACACCGTGTTGCAGAGGATGAGGATGGCCGCGGCGTCCGCCAGGATCAGCCCCAGGGCGGCGTAGGCGAACCAGGCGGGAAGAATTTCCTCCCAGAGCCCCATGGCGGCGATGAGGAGGGCGATGGGCAGAAGGCCCCAGCCGGTGACCCGGCAGAGCTTCCCCGCGTCGTATTTCGCCTTTTCCTCCGGGGAGGCGGTGTTATACCCGGCGATGAGCCAGCTCCCCCGGCCGGAGATGAGGACCAGGGAAAGGGCCAGCATCAGCCCCGCCCCGGCCCAGACCACCCAGTCCGGCCCGTGGGAAAGGTCCGAAAGCTTCATGGGATTGGCCTCCTTTTTCGAAAGAATCCTGCGGCCCGGCGGCCTCACAGGCCGGCCGCCCTGAAAAAGCCGGAATCCCGGAGGATGGCCGCCAGGGTCTCCGGGGCCTCCCGGTTCACCTCATGGCCCGCCCCGGGGACCAGCCGCAGCTCCCCGCCGGGGGCTTTGGCCGCCAGCTCCCGGGCGGCCTTTTGGTTGGCCCTGTCCCGCTCCCCGCAGATCACCAGCGGGGGGCAGGCCAGCTCCCCCAGCCGGGCGGAAAAGTCCAGGTCGGCCATGGAGGCGGTGAGGGCAATCATCTCCTGCTTCCCCAGGCCGGCCCCGGCGAAGGCGCTCTCCGGCATAACCCGGAACAGCAGCCCCTGGAACCTCAGCAGCCCCTGGGGCATTTGGTACTGGGGGGCGATGAGGGCCAGGGCCCCCACCCGCTCCGGGTGGTCCAGGGCGTAGTGGAGGGCCAGCACCGCCCCCAGGGAAAGGCCGCAGAGGGCCAGGGGCTCGGGGAGGGGGCGGCACCAGCCGGAAAAGGCCCGGTACAGCGCCGGGTAGGAGGGGCTCCCCCCTTCGGCCAGCAGCCGGGAAAGGTCCGGGCGGAGGGAACCGTCCGCCCCGCCCAGGGCGGCGGTCACCGGGTCCCAGCTTTCCGGGCCCTGTCCCAGGCCGTGGATGAAAACCGTGGTCATTGCCCTTTCCCCTTTCTCCCCGGCCCGGCGGGGGGCCTTCCAAAGTAACGGCGTTATAGCCCCTTTGCGGCACCCACTTATTCCGGCTGTCCCCGCGAAGGGGACGAGGAAAAGGAGCTAAAAAAGTATCATAGCCGCTTTACGACTATGATACCATGGACTTCTCCGCCCCCGCAAGGGGATGGTCATTTTTTCCGCCGCCGAAGCAGCAGCCAGTCGGCCCCGGCGCAGCAGCCCAGCCAGGAGAGCCAGCAGAGGCCGTAGGTGAGAAAGGAGTTGCGCAGAAGCGGGATGGGAGCCAGAACCGGGAAGAAGCGCCCCAACAGGCCGTCCAGAAGGCTGAAGGCCAGGGAGAAGGGGATGAGGGAGAGAATCCAGACGTTCACCAGCCAGAAAGCTTTCCAGGCCCGCTCCCGGTTTTTCTTCTCCAGGACCTGGCCCATAAAAAAGAGCATGGTCCCCACCGCCATGATCACCAGCCCGATCCCGATGGAGTAGGTTTCCTGGCGGGCATCCCAGATGCTTGCGGCCGCAATGAGTCCCACGGCGTTGATTGCGGTGGCGGCGATGGAGTAGGGAAGGGCGTCATGCCCCCGCCGGGAATCCGGTTCCACTCCCCGGATCAGGTAGTCGGCGGTGGTGTCCAGACACTGGCACAAAAGCGCCACCTTTTCCAGGTCGGGGAGGCTTTGGCCGCTCTCCCATTTGGAGACCGCCTGCCGGGACACCCCCAGACGAGCCGCCAGCTCCTCCTGGGAAATGCCCTGGGCCTTCCGCAGCTGCAAAATCCGTTCTGATAGCTCCATGTTCCAAGTCCTCCTTATGGCAGGATGCTTCGCCGGGCGAGGCTGTCCTTTCCCCAGCGGGCAGCCTTATTGTACCACAAAGGCCGGTTGCGCTGCCACCAGCGCCGCCGGACAATCTGTCAACCAGCCGTTGCGGCCGGGCCGGAAAGGAATCCGGGGCCGGCCCGCCTTGAAAAAAGGGGGCAAACATAGTACAATAAAGAATAACACCAGAGACGGGACCCCGGAAGGGGAAAACAGAGGCTTGGACAAGAAAGGGACAAGAAAATGTTTCGTGACATGATGGACACCATTGGATTCGTGAAAAACAGCGACCCCCAGCTGGGGGAGGCCATGGAGCGGGAGCTGGCCCGGCAGCGGCGGAACCTGGAGCTCATCGCCTCGGAGAATATTGTTTCCCCCGCGGTGATGGCGGCCATGGGCACCGTCCTCACCAATAAATACGCCGAGGGCTACCCCGGCAAGCGGTACTACGGCGGCTGCCAGTATGTGGATGAGGTGGAGGAGCTGGCCCGGCAGCGGGCCAAGGAGCTTTTCGGCGCGGATCACGTCAACGTCCAGCCCCATTCCGGCGCCCAGGCCAACATGGCGGTCTATTTCTCCCTGCTGGAGCCCGGCGACACCGTCATGGGGATGAGCCTGGCCGAGGGGGGCCACCTGACCCACGGCAGCCCGGTGAATATGTCCGGCAAGCTCTATCACTTTGTCCCCTACGGCGTTTCCGCCGAAACCGGCCGCATTGATTACGACGCCCTCCGGGACCAGGCCAAGACCGTCCGGCCCAAGATGATCGTGGCCGGGGCCTCCGCCTATCCCCGGGAGATCGACTTCAAGACCATGGGCGAGATCGCCAAAGAGGTTGGGGCCGTCTTTATGGTGGATATGGCCCACATCGCCGGCCTGGTGGCCGCCGGCTGCCACATGAGCCCCATCCCCTATGCCGACGTGGTCACCACCACCACCCACAAGACCCTCCGGGGCCCCCGGGGCGGCATGATCCTCTGCAAGGAGGAATATGCCAAGGCCATCGATAAGGCCATCTTCCCCGGCACCCAGGGCGGCCCCCTGGAACACGTCATCGCCGCCAAGGCGGTCTGCCTGGGGGAGGCCCTGAGGCCGGAATTCAAGGACTACCAGCGGCAGATCGTCAAAAACGCCGCCGCCCTGGCCAAGGGCCTTCTGGACCGGGGGATGAACCTGGTTTCCGGCGGCACCGATAACCACATGATGCTCCTGGACCTCCGGGGCACCGGGGTCACCGGCAAGGAGCTGGAGCGCCGCCTGGACGAGGTACGCATCACCGTCAACAAGAACGCCATCCCCGGCGACCCGGAGAAGCCCTTTGTCACCAGCGGCATCCGGGTGGGCACTCCCGCCGTCACCACCCGGGGCCTTGTGGAGGAGGATATGGAGGTCATCGCCCAGTGCATCAGCGACGCCGCCGCCGATTTTGACGGCAAGGCCGACAGCATCCGCGCCGCGGTGGAGGCCCTCTGCGCCCGGTACCCCCTGTACCAGTAACCGGGCCGAGACGATAAAGGTGGAGGAAGCTTATGGAACAGAAAACCGGAAAACAGCAGCGCCCCTGGGGCCGCATCTACCTGATGGGGGTGCGGATCTTCTGCCTGGGGATTCTGGTGGCGGCGGTGGTCCTCTTTTTCTACGGCCGGGCCGTCGCCGGCATTGTGCTGGGGGTGGCCAGCCGGATTTTGGAAATCGGCATCTACCGCTGCCCCTACTGCAAGACCCGCCTCAACCCCAAGCAGCGGCGGCTCCCGCCCCACTGCATCTGCCCCGAGTGCCACCGGGAGCTGTGAGGCGGGCTGGGACCCGCCGCCATGGCTGTGGGAGCGGCGCCTGCCGATTGCTGACAGGCGCGCCCCTTTTCTGAGCATATCACCCTGGGCCGGGGGGAGCGCCGAAGCATCCTGCCCGGCCCAAAAGGCCCTTTCGCGGGGGGGAAACCGCCTGCCGGGGCCGGGAGAAAGGAGAAGCCTATGTCCACGCCCCTTGCCGACCGCATCCGCCCCAGGACCCTGGACGAAATGGTGGGGCAGGAGCATCTTCTGGGCCGGGGGGCCCTGCTGCGGCGGATTGTGGAGGGGGGCAGCATCCCCAACATGATCTTTTACGGCCCCTCCGGGGTGGGGAAGACCACCGCCGCCCGGATCATCGCCGCCCAGGCCGGCAAAAAGCTCTGCAAGCTCAACGGCACCACCGCCTCCACCGGGGACATCAAGGCCATCATCAGCAGCCTGGACAGCTTCGACGCCGTGGGCGGGGTGCTCCTCTACCTGGACGAGATCCAGTACCTCAACAAGAAGCAGCAGCAGACCCTCCTGGAGTTTATGGAGGACGGCTCCATCACCCTCATCGCCTCCACCACCGAGAACCCCTATTTCTATGTCTACAACGCCATCCTCAGCCGCAGCACCGTCTTTGAGTTCAAGACCGTTTCCCCCGCCCAGATCGAGCTGGGCCTGGGCCGGGTGCTGGACATCCTCCGCCAGGAGGAACCGGAGCTGGATGTGGAGGACGGGGTGCTGGGGCATATCGCCGCCACCTGCGGCGGGGACGTCCGCAAGGCGGTGAACGCCCTGGAGCTGGCCTACCTGGGGGCCGCCGCCGCCCAGGGCCAGAAGCGGATCACCCTGGAGGACGCCCGGGCGGTTTCCCAGCGCAGTGCCATGCGGTACGACCGGGACGGGGACGAGCATTACGACCTTCTCTCCGCCCTCCAGAAATCCCTCCGGGGCAGCGACCCCGACGCCGGCCTCCATTACCTGGCCCGGCTGCTGGAGGCGGGGGACCTCCTTTCCCCCTGCCGCCGCCTGCTGGTTATCGCCGCCGAGGACGTGGGGATGGCCTACCCCATGGCCATGGCCATCGTCAAGGCCTGCGTGGATTCCGCCCGGGAGCTGGGGCTCCCCGAGGCCCGGATCCCCCTGGCCGAGGCGGTGGTGCTGCTGGCCACCTCCCCCAAGTCCAACGCCTCCTATATGGGGATCAACAGGGCCATGGCGGACGTCAAGGCGGGGAAGGCCGGGCCCATCCCCCGGCAGCTCCAGAACAAGCACTACGACGGCGCCGACGCCAAGGTGAAGGGGCAGTTCTACCTCTACCCCCACGATTACCCGGGCCACTGGGTGGAGCAGCAGTACCTCCCGGACGTCCTCCGGGGCACCGTCTATTACCGCCCCGGCGAAAACAAAACCGAGCAGGCCGCCAAGGCCTACTGGGACGCCATCAAAAAGAAGGAATCCCAAAGCGGGGGGAAAACCTCCCAGTGAAAAAC
>CAJFUT010000208.1 GCA_904420255.1 uncultured Angelakisella sp.
CTGGCCATCGCCACCCTGGGCTTCGGGGAGATCATCCGGGCGGTGTTCCAGTGGGATAAGCTGGGCCCCGTCACCAACGGCGCCAACGCCCTGAAGAATTTCCCCACCTTCTCCAGCTTCAACATCAAGGACGCCGGCGGCCAGGTGGTGCTGCGGCTTTCGGCCTTTGTCCCCATGCTGCTGGCGGCGGTATGCATCGGCATTGTGGTGCTGCTCATCAATTCCTCCTATGGCCGGGCCTTCAAGGCCATCCGGGAGGACGAGGTGGCCGCCGAGGCCATGGGCATCAACCTGGCAAGCCACAAGCGCCTGGCCTTCTGCATCAGCTCCTTCTTCGCCGGGGTGGGGGGCGGTATGTTCGCCATGTTCGCCAACCAGGCCCAGGCCAAGACCTTCACCACCGCCATGACCTACGAGATTTTGCTCATTGTGGTCATCGGGGGCATCGGCTCCATCTCCGGCTCCTGTATCGCCGCCTTCCTCTATGTGGCGGCCAGCGAGTGGTGGCTGCGCTTTCTGGATACCAGCGTCACCTTTGAAACCCTCTGGGACCCCCGGCGCATCGCCTTCCTGGCGGTGTACACCATCGTGGTGGTGGGGGGAGCCGCCTTGCTGGTGTGGAAGGAGCAGCGCGCCGCCCGGAAGCGGTGGAAGCAGCTGGCGGTCTGCGCCGGGGCGGTGTTCCTTATGGGATGGCTGGCCCTCTATGCCGCCGGGGGCTCCCTGGTGATGCCGCTGCTGCGCAACGGCTTCCGGATGGTGGTCTTTTCGGTGGTGATCATGGCGGTGGTGCTGTTCTACCGCCGGGGCATCATGGGTGACCGGGAAATCTGGGACCTGGGACGGAAAAAGGGAAGGGGGGCCGGGCTGTGAGCCAGAATGTGCTCCATGTGGAGAATGTCACCATGCAGTTTGGCGGCGTGGTGGCGGTGAATAACCTGACCCTGGATGTGAACGAGGGGGAGATCGTGGCCCTCATCGGCCCCAACGGCGCCGGCAAGACCACCGCCTTCAACTGCGTCACCGGGGTTTATGAGCCCACCAACGGCCGGGTGGCCTTCCGGGGGGAAACCATTCTCCAGAACCATCCCCAGGGGAAGATGCAGACCCAGTACGCCGGGGAAAACCGGGACCTTTACCAGCAGGTGATGGTCAAGACCCCGGACCAGATCACCCGGCTGGGCATCGCCCGGACCTTCCAGAACATCCGGCTTTTCGGCAACCTGACGGTGCTGGAGAACGTCCTCATCGCCAAGCATATGCGTGCGAAGCAGAATGTCTTTTCCGCCACCTTCCGCCTCAACCGGGCGGAGGAGGAGCGGATGCGCCGGGAATCCCTGGAGCTGCTGGAGATCCAGGGGATGGCCCACCTCCGGGACGAGGTGGCCTCCTCCCTCCCTTACGGCCTCCAGCGCCGGGTGGAGATCGCCCGGGCCCTGGCCACCGACCCCACCCTCCTGCTCCTGGATGAGCCCGCCGCCGGGATGAATCCCCAGGAGACCCAGGAGCTCACCGACTTCATCGTGGGGATCAAGGACCGGTACGGCCTGTCCGTCTTTATGATCGAACATCACATGGACCTGGTGATGCAGATTTCCAGCCGCATCTATGTGCTGGATTTCGGGAAGCTCATCGCCCAGGGCACCCCTCGGGAGGTCCAGAGCAATCCCGAGGTGATCAAAGCGTATTTGGGGGTGGCCGGAAATGCTGAAAGTTGAAAACCTGCAGGTGAATTACGGGGGCATCCAGGCCGTCCGGGGCATCTCCTTCGAGGTGCCGGACGGGGAGATCGTCACCCTCATCGGGGCCAACGGCGCCGGCAAGTCCACCACCCTCCGCTCCATCATCGGGCTGGTGCCCCCCAGGGAGGGCTCGGTCCTCTATAACGGGGAGGAGTTGCGGGGGAAAAGCACCGCCGAGATCGTGGCCCGGGGCATCACCCTGGTGCCGGAGGGGCGGCGGGTTTTCCCCGACCTGACGGTGGAGGAGAACCTGCGGATCGGGGCCTATCTGCGCAAGGATGACCTCCGGGGGGACCTGGAATGGGTCTATGAGCTGTTCCCCCGGCTCCGGGAGCGCCACTGGCAGGCGGCGGGGACCCTCTCCGGCGGGGAGCAGCAGATGCTGGCGGTGGGCCGGGCCCTGATGAGCCGCCCCAAGCTGGTGATGATGGATGAGCCATCCCTGGGCCTTGCCCCCATTGTGGTGCAGCAGATTTTTGAGATCATCCGGAAAATCCACGAGGAGGGGGTGACGGTGCTGCTCATCGAGCAGAACGCCAACATGGCCCTCCACGCCGCGGATATGGGCTATGTCATGGAAACCGGCACCATCATCCTCTCGGGGCCGGGGAAGGAGCTGCTGGCGGATCCCCGGGTCCGGGCCGCCTATCTGGGAGAATAAGGGGAGGGCCGGAAGCGCCTGTCCCCAGCCCGCTGGAAACCGTCCGGGGGCGGCAGGGTTTTTGCCCTGCCGCCCCTGTTCCTTTGTCCCAGAGGTTCCGCCCGGAGAAAATCCGGCTTTCCTGTAGTCATCCCGGGGGCAGGGTCGTGTTATGAATGGATGAAGCTGCCTGGGAAGGCCGGCGCGGGAAAGGCGGGATGGAGAAATGGGGAGGAGACCGGTCGGGAGGCGGAGGGGCTGTATGCTGCTGCCCCTCCTCTGCTGCGCCGCGGTGGTAGGCGGCGCACTTTTCGTCCCGTGGCTGATGCGGCCGGAAAATCTCCGGAACGAGAAGGACAGGCTCCGGGCCTTTCTGTTCGGGACCTTTTACGGGGACGCCTCCCGGTACGACGATGTGAGCAACATCCTGGCCACCATCGACCAGTCCAGCTATCTTGCGGGGTGAGGGGAGGCTGGGCGGCTACCCCTCCCGGACGCAGGCCAGAAGCTCCGCCTCGGTCCGCCGGGCGATGGCGGAAACGGCGGCGAAGTCCACCCCGTCCCCATAGCACCCCTCCAGCTGCCGGTGGACCGCTTCCGCCTGGCCCAGCAGCTCCACCGCCTGCTCCGCCATCCCCGCGGCGGCCTTCCGGAGAAAGCCGCTCCGGGCCTTCCGCTCCCGGAGGAGGCCGGCGTCGCAGAAGCGGGCGGCGTGGATGGCCCGCTGGGTCAGCCCCTCCAGCTGCCGGGCGTTGGATTTATCCTGGGTCAGGAAGCCCAGCCCCAGCTGAGGCAGCAGCAGGTGGTCGATTTTGGTGAAGGGGAAGATGGGGCTCCGGCAGGTGACCGCCGTCAGGCCCGCCTCCAGGGCCAGGTCCCGCAGGACGGTGAGGAGGAGGTTGGAGGCGGCCCCCCAGTTGTCCTCCACGGCGATGGCCCTGGGGGCCAGGGCCGCCGCCGTGTCCCGGAGGAACAGCACCCCCCGGCCGGTGACGGCGGAAAGGAAGCGCACCTGCTCCCGCCCGCCGGGGCGGGGGCTCCCCCTGCCGGGGAATTCCCGGAGGGCCACCCGCCGGGCGTAGGCGGTGATCCTGCCCCGGTCGGCGGCGGAGGCCCCCACCGAGGCCAGGTCCTCCAGCAGGGCCCCCTGGGCGTAAAGGTACCCTTCGGCACTCTTGCGCAGCCGCTTCTCCTCCTGGGCCAGGGAGATGATTTCCTTCCTGGCGCCGTAGAGCATATCCCGGTCCATGGCGGGCCAGAGGGAAACCACCCGCTCATAGGCGCCGGGGTACCGGGGCTCCAGGGCGTGGGGCGGGGTGGCGTCGGCGATGGCCAGGCGGTGCTGGGGGAAGATGACGGCGTCCAGGGAATGGGGGCTGCCGGTGCAGAGGATTTCCTCGACGGTGTCGCAGTGGGGCTCCATGGCCCGGCTCACCTGGGCCATGAGGGTGGATTTGCCGCAGCCCGGCCCTCCCTTCACCAGCCAGCAGCGCCATTCGCCGGGCTCCCCCAGCTGGTCGAACCTGGATACATAGCCCCGGGGGCTGTTGGCCCCCAGGAAATACCGCAAAACCTTGGCCATGGGACACGCTCCTCCTTCGCGGGGCCGAAGCCCCGGTTTTTGCCCCATTCTATGCAAAAAGGGGGGCGGGAGGACACAAAAACTTCACGGCCGGGCGGCCTGCCGGAAAAAGCGGCGGGGGCGCCGCCTGTGCAGGGCTTGCCCAGGGGCTGTCCCGGCCTGCGGGCGATTTTTATGGCCGAGCCGCCGGAGGCGGCGCATGGGCTTTTTGCTATGCTTCTGCATAACAAAAAGCCCGCTTTCCGAAGAAAACGGGTTGGAGGATGCGGCTGGTTCCGATCTGCTTCCGGTGCGTGGGAATACCCTGGAAAAGCAAAAGACCCCGGGGCGCGAAATGGCTCCGGGCCCTCGCCCCATGGCGGCTGGTTTCCATCTGCTTCCGGTGCGTGGGAATACCCTGGAAAAGCAAAGGCCCCGGGGCGCGAGATGGCTCCGGGCCCTCGCCCCATGGCGGCCGGCTTCCATCTGCTTCCGGCGCGTGTAATACCTTGGGCAAACAAAGGCCCCGGGGCGCGAGATGGCACCGGGCCCTTGCCGGGCGGCGGGGCAGGGGAGGGGTTATTCCTTCCCGGCCTTTTGGATATGCTCCTTCATTTTGGCGAAGGTGACGGCGCTGATGTCGTGTTCGATGCGGCA
>CAJFUT010000209.1 GCA_904420255.1 uncultured Angelakisella sp.
AAGCCGGAGCCCCCCCGGGGCCGAGGGCCTTCTGCGGAAGGCCCGCCCCTTCGGGACAAGTCGGCCCTCACGGGGGGACCAGTCCCCCCATGTGCCCCCCTGCCCTCCGGGGGGGGAGTCAATTTGCGCAACGGAGTGGAGCGAATTGCGAGCCTGCGGGGGCTACCCCGCCCCCGGTCAGTCTTTGGTTACTTTCTTCTGATGAAGAAAGTAACATAATGCGGCGTTGCGCTTCGAGCGGAACAAAAATAGATAGAAGCGCGACGGTGCAAAAAGAGTGGGGCCCTTTCGGGCCCCCAAAGAGCGGGCGGGGTGGCCCCCGCTGGCAATGACGTTAGTCACGGCAAAAGAAACGAAAGTGGGTGCGCCGCGCAGCTTGGTCTGTTAGGGCCGAACCGTGCGGGCGAAGCCCGCCAAAGAGCGGCGCACAAACCAACGATGTGCAAAACGCTTCTCACGGACAGGGCCGCCCGGCCTGCCGGGCCAAAGAGCGGCGCACAAACCGGCGGTGTGCAAATCGCTTCTCACGGACAGGGAACCGGCCCTAGCCGGTGATTTCCAGGAGCTGGGACACCGCTTCGGCGAAGCCCTGGCCCGACTCCCGGGCGGTGACAAAGGAGGGCAGGTGCCGGATCTGGCTCTCAAAGGGGCGGATGTTGGCCACCCCGCAGCTGTTGGGGAAAAACTCGAACATGGGCTCGTCGTTGGGGGAATCGCCGAAGAACAGCACCTTCTCCCGGATGGCGCCGTCGTCCTCCCCCAGCACCTCCCGCATAAAGAGGCGGGTCATATCCAGCTTGTTGTAATCCCCGTACCAGGCGTTGACATGGATGGAGCTGACCTTGGCCACCGCCCCCATGGAAAGGCAGATATCCCGGATCTTTTCGGCGGCCGCCAGTCCCAGGTAGGGGGGGTCCTCGTTAAAGTCGATTGCCACGTCGTAAATCCGGGCAAACTGGTCCTTGGACACCCGGCAGCCGGGCACCCCCGCCAGGCAGGCGTCCCGCACCTTGGCCAGGCGGCCCTGGATATCCCCCTGGGCCACCGAGGGGTGGGTGAAGGTGTGGCGGTGGCCGTCCCTGACGTAAAAGACAAAGGCCCCGTTCTCCCCCACCACGGCGGCCACCGGCCACTGGCGGACGATGAGGTCGCACCAGCCGGCGGGCCGCCCGGTGACGGGGATGACCCCGTAGCCCGCGTCGTGGAGCCGCCACAGGGCGGCGTAAGCCTCGGCGGTCAGCTTGCCGCCGGTGGTGATGGTGTCGTCAATGTCGCAGAGGATGTAGCGGATCCGCCTTGCCCGGGCGGGGTCGATGGTGGAAAAAAGCTCCATATCACGTCTTCTCCCTTCGCTGAACAGGACCTGCTTCCCCCGGCTTCTCTCTCATCCTCTCTCCCGGCGGCTGTACATTTCTATTGTACTCGCCCGCCGCCCCCCTGTCAAATAAAGGTTGACTTTCCCCCGCCCCTGTGGTAGGATACATCTGTCCCAAATGATACACTTTAAGGAGGGAGCCCCCTTGCCGCTGACATCCGGGCAGATCGCGCTGCTTTCCCGCTGCTTCCTGTTCCGGGAGGTCCCGGAGGGGGAGCTTCCCGGGCTGCTGGGGGGCCTCTCGGCCGAGGCCTTCCCCCAGGGGGCGGTGATCTACAGCCGCAGCCGCTTCCGGAAGGCCATGGGGGTGCTGTTGGAGGGCCAGGTGTCGGTCCTCAAGGGGCGGGACCTGGTCCTCAACACCCTGGGGCCGGGGCAGTGCTTCGGGGTGGCGGCCCTCTTCTGCCCCGCCGACAGCTACGTCACCACCGTCCTGGCAAAGACCCCCGCCCTGCTGGTGTTCCTTTCGGACGACTGGCTCTCCCGGCTGTTTCAGCGGTACCCCCAAACCGCTGTCAGTTATATCTCCTTCCTTTCCCAGCGCATCCGCTTCCTCAACCAGAAAATCGACAGCTTCGCCGCCCCCAGCGCCCAGGAGGGGCTTTACCGCCACCTCCTGGCCATCCAGCGGGACGGCCGGGCGGAGGTCTCCGGCGGCTACAGCCAGCTGGCCCGGGCCCTCAACATGGGGCGGGCCTCCCTGTACCGCTCCCTGGAAGCCTTGGAGGCGGAGGGCCGGATCCGGCGGGAGGGAAGGACCATCTATCTTGTCCAAATGGAAAAGGAGTTCTGAACCCATGAGAAAGCTGATTTCCCTCTTTCTGGCACTGACCCTGGCCCTCTCCCTGGGGGCCTGCTCCGGCGGGGAAACCCCCGCCACCTCCAGCACCTCCCTGCCGGCCGCCTCCCAGGAAAGCTCCTCCCAGGCGGAAAGCGCCTCCTCCCAGGAGGCCGCCCCCGAGGCCACCGGGGTCACCATGAAGGTGGCCGCCCTCCGGGGCCCCACCGCCATGGGGATGGTGAAGCTGATGGACGACGCCGCCCAGGGCGCCACCGCCAACGGCTATGAATTCACCCTGGCGGGCTCCGCAGACGAAATCCTGGGCCAGATCATCCAGGGGGAATTCGACGTGGCCGCCGTCCCCACCAACCTGGCCGCCACCCTCTATAACCGCACCGAGGGGCAGGTGAAGCTGCTGGCCCTCAACACCCTGGGGGTGCTGTACATCGTGGAGCAGGGGGACACCATCCAGTCGGTGGAGGACCTCCGGGGCAGGACCATCTACGCCACCGGCAAGGGCTCCACCCCGGAATACGCCCTCAACTACGTCCTCACCCAGAACGGCCTCACCCCCGGCGCCGACGTGACGGTGGAATACCGCTCCGAGCACGCCGAGCTGGCGGCCCTCCTCTCCCAGGGGCAGGCGGACCTGGCCCTGCTGCCCCAGCCCTTTGTTTCCACCGTCCTGGCCCAGAACAGCAATGTCCGGGTGGCCCTGGACCTGACCGAGGAATGGGATAAGGCCGCCCAGGGGGCGGGCCAGCTCACCATGGGCTGCGTGGTGGTCCAGGACGCTTTCCTCCAGGAGCATCCCGAGGCCGTGGAGGCCTTCCTGGCGGAATACAAGGCCTCGGTGGATTTTGTCACCGACCCCGCCAACCTGGACGCCGCGGCGGAGCTCATCGCCGGCCAGGAGATCGTGGCCAGCGCCGAGATCGCCAAGGCCGCCCTGCCCCAGTGCGGCATCGTCTTCCTCACCGGCCAGGAGATGAAGGACGCCGCCTCCGGCTTCCTTTCGGTGCTCTACGAGGCCGACCCCCAGTCTGTAGGAGGGACACTCCCCGATGACAACCTCTACTATATCCCGTAAGGGAAAAGCCGCCCTGAAAAAGCTCTGGGTCCCCTGCCTCTGGCTCCTCCTCTGGCAGGGGGCCTCTTTGGCTGTGGACGAGGCCCTGCTCCTCCCCGCCCCGGGGCCGGTGCTCCTGCGGATGTGGGGGCTGCTGTTCGCCCGGGTCTTCTGGAGCTCCGCCCTCCACTCCCTGGGGCGGGTGGCCCTGGGCTTCCTCCTGGGGCTGGCGCTGGGCGGGGCGCTGGCCGCCGCCTCGGCCCGCTGGCGGCCGGTGGAGGAATTCCTCTCCCCGGCCATGGCGGCGGTGAAGGCCACCCCGGTGGCCTCCTTCGTCATCCTGGCCCTGGTGTGGATCAGCGGCAGCGGCCTTTCGGTGTTCATCTCCTTTCTGATGGTGCTGCCCCTCAGCTGGCAGAACGTCCGCCAGGGCATCGCCGCCGCCGACCCCCAGCTGCTGGAGGTGGCCCGGGT
>CAJFUT010000210.1 GCA_904420255.1 uncultured Angelakisella sp.
AGTGGCATCCCCGGACCAGCGGTTCGGGCTGAACGAAGATAGAATGAGGAGCAACGGCGCAAGAGGGTGCGGGCAAAGCCCGCAAAGGGCGGCGCACCCTCTGGCGCCATAGAAAATCTTCTCTCACGGACGCAAAAGAGCGGGGCACAACCTAACGATTCACGAGCCGTGCCTCACGGACGAAAAAGCCTAGCGCAGCGACAGTCTTTGGCCACTTTCTTTTGATCAAGAAAGTGGCGACCCAGGCGTCGGGCTTCTGCCTGACTTTTTCTCAAACCGAAACATCACCCATGGCACAGGGTAAAAACATCCCAGCGGTGAGAGCTAATCCAAGATGGAGGAAAACACAATGTTGCAGAAAAGGGGGCCGCCGGGAACCCCCCGAAAAAACCGCGGGCCCAGGGATAGCCCCCAGGCCCGCAAAATTGTATACATTTCGTATAAATTATATTGAAATATACTATTTTTCGAGGAGCGCATCGGCCCGGCGCTGGTCCGCCGCCACCATGGCCGTCTGGTAGGGGTCGTAAACCACCATGCCTGGGCGGGCCCCGGCGGGCTTTTTCACGTTCTTCACCAGGGTGTAGTCCACCGGCACCTTGGCGCCGGCCCCCTCCCCCCCTGCCGCCGAATTGCAGGCGGCGATGACCGCCGCCTCCTCGATGGTGCGGTTGGGGATCTCCCGGGCGCCGTCGGTCACCACAATGACATGGGCCCCGTGGATCTTCTGGGTGTGGAGCCAGAGGTCGTAGTTCCGGGCCTCCCGGAGGGTGAGCTGGTCGTTTTGGAGGTTATTCCTGCCGCAGAGGATAAGGAATCCGTCGGAAGAGCGGTACCGCAGGGGCGGCAGCTTTGCCGGGCGCTGCTTCTGCTTCTGGTCCCGGCGGAGATACCCCTGGCTGATCAGCTCCTCCCGGATGCCCTGGAGCTCCTCCTCCCCCGCCGCCCGTTCCAGCTCGGCGATGGCGGATTCCAGGTAGGCCAAATCCTGCTCCCCCTTGGCGATCAGCTCCCGGAGCTTCCCCTCGGCGGTGGCGGCCTTTCTATACTCTGTGTAATATTTTTGCGCGTTTTTTGCGGGGGTATAGGTTTCTTCCAGGGGGATTTCCACCATTTCCCCTTCCGGGGAGAAGAAATTCTCGGCCCGGAGGCTCTTGTCCCCCCGCTGGATGCGGTAGAGGTTGGCGGAGATAATGTCCCCCCATTCTTTGAGGCGCTGGCGGTCCCCGGCGGCCTCCAGTTCCTGGGACTGGGCGGCCAGCTTCCGGGCCAGCCGGTCCCGCTGGGTGGTGAGGGATTTCCGAAGCTGGGCGGTTTTCTGGCGCATCCGCTCCCGGCTGTCCCGCCCGGCGTAGAATTGGTCCACCAGATCGCTGTAGCTTTCAAAATGCTCCACCGGCCAGTCCTCCGGGAACTGGCGCAGGTCCAGGTAGGAGAAATCCACCGCCTCCCCCTGGGGGTTCCGCACCAGGGCCGGGGTGCCGCAGCCCTCCCCCAGGGCGGTGGCCACCACCCCCAGGTAGAATTCCAGCCGCTCCAGCTGGCCGGGGGTGAGGCTGCCGGCGGTGGCCTCGGCGGCGCCGCAGACGAAGTGGCTCACCTCCCGGCAGACCAGGGGGGAAAGGCCCTGGACCTGCTCCAGGACGGCCTTGGAGAGGGGGATGTCCCGCCCGGCGGCGATGGCCCTGGCCAGCTCCCGGGGGGGGATTTCCAGGGGGTTCCCCTTCCCCTGGGCCGGGGGCGGGGCGTAGGTGAGGCCGGGCAGCACCGGGCGCACCTCGCTGGTGACAAAGTCCACCCGCTTGGCGGCGTCGATGATCTTGCCCCGGTGGTCCACCAGGATCAGGTTGCTGTGGCGGCCCATGATCTCGCAGATGAGGGAGGTTTCCACCCGGTCCCCCAGCTCGTTCACCGTTTCAAACACCAGCCGCAGCACCCGGTCCAGCCCCGGCTGCTCCGCCCGGAGGAGCCGCCCGCTCCCCAGGTGCTTCCGGAGGAGCATACAGAACATGGGGGCGGCCTTGGGGTTTTCCAGGCTCTCCCGGGTGAAGTGGACCTTGGGGGCGGCGGCGC
>CAJFUT010000211.1 GCA_904420255.1 uncultured Angelakisella sp.
CTGGGGAAGAAGCTGCTGGGCCCGCATGGGGGAGAGGGCCAGGGAGATGCTCCCCCGGAGCCCCGCCTGGCGTTCCTCCAGCTGCCGCTGGAAGTTCCGGTGCAGGTCCCGCATTTTTTCCAAGGTTTCCAGATAGAGGGCCCCCTCGTCGGTGGGGATCATGGGGGATACGTCCCGGCGGAAGATTTTGAAGCCCAGCTCCGCCTCCAGGTTGGCCAGCCGCTGGCTCAGGGCGGGCTGGGAAAGGTACAGCTTTTTGGAGGCTGCGGAGATTCCCCCCTCGTTGGCGATGGTCAATATAAATTCGATCTGCCTTTCGTCAAACCGCACAACAGTTTCCTCCTTTCCCGCCGTTGGCGGGCCTTTTTTTGTGGAAAGGGCTGTGGGAGCCCCGGACCGGTTTGTGCATATAAGAAAAATCGAATAGATTTCATTACAGTCATTCGATTTGCTATATAATCTATGATACCCTATGATAAGAATAAAGTAAAGCTTTACCGGAAAGGGAGCGCGAGGGCCCTGCGTTTCCCGGAAAGACCCACAGGAGGAAAGCTGATGAAACGGATCAATCTGGAAGGCTATATCCACGACATCATCCAAAGGAAGATCACCACCTACCATGTGGAGGTGCGGCAGCACGGCGAGGTGGTGGGGAAATTCGACTGGCGGGACAACCGCCGGGACAACATCCACTCGGTGAGCAAAAGCTTTGTGAGCATGGCGGTGGGCATCGCGGTCCACGAGGGGGTCCTGCGGCTGGACGAGAAGCCGGCGGAGATCTGGCCGGAGAAGCTCCCCAGGAACCCGGCCCCCAACCTGCTGAAAATGACCGTCCGGGACGCCATCATGATGGCCTGCGGCCACGACTACTTTATTCTGGAGGGCTATTCCGGCAAGCCCGGCGTACCCGGCAGGGACGAGCTGGAGAACGACGACTGGATCCAGTACGCCATGACCTTCGACGTCCCCTACACCCCCGGGACCTATTGGAAATACAACAACTTCGGCCCCTATCTCTGCTCGGTGCTGATCCAGGACCGCACCGGCCAGCGGCTCCGGGATTACCTGATGCCCCGGCTGTTCCAGCCCCTGGGCATCCGGAACCCCCAGTGGTTTGAGGCGGCGGCGGGGGGCTATACCCTGGGCTGCGGCGGCCTGCACCTCTCCACCGCCGAGCTTTCCCGGTTCGGCCAGCTCCTGGTGAACAAAGGGGAGTGGGAGGGCCAGCAGCTGATCCCCGCCGCCTGGGTAGAGGAGGCCACCGCCTTCCAGATTTCCAACGATGTGGGAGACCCGGTGGGCCCGGACAAAAAGGCCGGTTACGGCTACTTCTTCTGGCGCTGCGCCCGGGACAACGCCTACCGGGGCTACGGCTGGGGCGGCCAGTATGTGATTGTGCTGCCGGAGCAGGACGCCTGTGTGGCCATCATGTCCCACGATTTCGACGACCAGGGCATCATGGACTGTGTGTGGGACAACATCGTCCCCCAGCTGAAGGAAAATGCCTGAGAGGTGCCTGGGCCCTGCCGGCGCCCGCCTGGGAAAGCGTTGGCGCGCCGGCGGCCCGATCTGAGAGGAGGTATGGATATCATGGCAACCACCGAGAAAGCGAAACGGAAATTCAGCTTTAAGCTTCCCCATTCCTACGTGATCATTGTCATCGTGCTGATCCTGGCCTGCCTGATGACCTATGTCATTCCCGCCGGGACCTTCCAGCGGTATGAAAACGCCGACGGGATCACTGTGGTGGATCCCAACAGCTTTTCTTACCTGGAGAGCAGCCCGGTAGCGCCCTGGCGTATCCCGGAGATGATCATGGCTTCCGCCGATACCAACGCCATCACCATCTTTTCCATCTTCATCATCGGCGGCTCCTTTGGCGTGATCCTGGCCACCGGCGCCTTTGAGGCCCTCACCGCCAAGCTGGCCAAGGCCTTTTCCGGGCGGGAAACCTGGGTGATCCCGGCCTTTACCCTCATCTTCGGCCTGGCCACCACCACTATGGCCAACAACCAGTTCATCGGCTTCGCCCCCATCGGGGTGATGGTAGCCATGGCCTTCGGCTTTGACGCGGTGGTTGGCTGCGGCATGATCTGCCTGGGCGGCGCCATCGGCTTCTCCACCGGCACCCTGAATGTCAATACCACCGTGATCGCCCAGCAGATCGCCGAGCTGGTCCCCTTCTCCGGCCTGTGGCTGCGGTGCGTCAGCTTTGTGATTTTCTGGTTCATCACCAACGCCTACCTGATCCGCTACGCCCGCCGGGTGAAGGCCGACCCCACCAAGAGCGTCATGTTTGGCTATTCCGGCGCCGGCGTGGTGGACGCCAAAAGCCTGGATGAATTCCAGCGGCTGGAGCCCCGGCATATCCGCACACTGCTGGCCATGCTGGCCTGCTTTGTCTGGCTCATTTACGGCTGCTTCAATTATAAATGGGGCCTGGATAAGGTATCGGTGGTCTTTATGTACATGGCGGTGATCTGCGGCCTCCTCTACGGCTTCGGCCCCAGCCGCATCGCCGAGGAATACATCAAGGGTATGAAAAGCATGACCCAGCCGGCCATCATCATTGCCATGGGCTGCGCCACCACCCTCATCTTCAACGAGGGCCAGATTATGGACACCATCGTGATGGGTCTCGCCAATACGGTGGAGCTGCTGCCGGGCATCCTGCGGGCCCCGGGAATGTATATCATCCAGAGCCTTGTGGCCCTGGTGGTGGTGGCGGGCAACGCCCAGGCGGCGGTGACCATGCCCATTATGGTCCCGGTGGCGGACATGGTGGGCATGGGGCGGCAGACCGCCGTCCTGGCCTTCAACTTCGCCGACGGCTGGACCAACTATATCCTGCCCCATTCCTCCGCCCTCATGGGCTTCATTGGCATGGCGGGCATCCCTTACGACCGCTGGATGAAATTTTTCGTTAAGCTGTTTGTAATATGGGTGGTAACCTCCATGGTTATCCTGGCCTTTGCCGGAGCCATCGGCTACACCTGATTGCCGTTGTTACCCAAAAATCCCCCCGGCGCGGCAGCGCCGGGGGGATTTCCTGCGGCGGCTTATTTCCGCCGGTAAAGGATGGGCTGGTCGTAGCCGAAGGTCCGCCTGCCGTTCATCTCCATGGTTTCGGAAACCTCCAGCACCTCCGGGGAGAACCGCTCAAAGAGGGTGAATTTCAGCGCGGGGGTGAACATACTGACGCTGCCCCCCTCCCACACCCCGTCCTTTTTGCGGTAAAGGGCGGGGGTGAATTTTTTCGAGGGCGCCAGGGAGGAATAGGGGACCTCGCCCATCTCCCGGTAGGTGAAGGTGTCCTTGCCGTACCCCTGGGGGATTTCGTAGGAGGTGAGCTTGACGCCGCCGTCCTCCGGGGTGAAAAGGAAGAGGTGGGGGGAGGCGTGGGTCCGCCCGCCCTGGGTGTAATAGCTCTCCTCCACCACAAATACCCCGGGGAAATCCTCCGGCAGGCCGGTGATCTTGTGGTTGCAGGGGGTGTTGCGGTGCTCCGCCAGGGGGAAGTCGGCGACGCCCCGGGCCCGCAGCTCCTCCACCTGGCGGGAATTGTCAAATTCACCGCAGAGGATGTGGAGGAATTCTTTCAGCTCGCTCATGATATCATCAGGCTCCTTTCTCTGGAAATTGCTTTTATCGTATCTCCCGCTCCGGTTCTTTTCAAGGGGGAAAATGTGAACGTTTTTCTTTGGTTGTGGCCCGCCCCGGAATGTGGTATACTTTTCCCGATAACGATTTTCACCAAAGGAGCAATGACATGACCCAACAGCAGCGGGAGGAGTTCCTGTCCCTGAAGAAGGCCATCCTGGACAGGAGCTTCGGGACCCTCAATGAGATGCAGCGCCAGGCGGTGGAAACCCTCACCGGCCCGGTGCTGATTTTGGCCGGGGCGGGCTCGGGGAAAACCACCGTCCTCATCCAGCGCATCGCCAACCTTCTCCGGTTCGGCCTCGCCTGCGAAAGCCGGGAGGTGCCGGAGCTTTCCCCCGGGGAGTGGGAAACCCTCCGCCGGTGCGCCGCCGACGGCTCCTGCGCCCAGGCGGCGGGGGATATCCTGGCGGTGGACCGGCCCCGCCCCTGGAATATCCTGGCCATCACCTTCACCAACAAGGCCGCGGGGGAGCTGCGCAGCCGCCTTGCCGGCCTCCTGGGGGAGGTGGGGGCGGACGTCAACGCCGCCACCTTCCATTCCGCCTGCGTGCGGATCCTCCGCAGCGAGATCACCGCCCTGGGCTACAAAAGCAGCTTCACCATCTATGACACCGACGACAGCGTCCGGGTCATCAAGGAGTGCCTTGCGGAACTGAACCTGGACGAAAAGAGCTTCGCCCCCAAGGCCATGCTGGGGATCATCTCCCGGGCCAAGGACGCCCTCCTCACCCCTCCGGAGCTGGCCCGCGAGGGCGGGGATAACTACGCCTACCAGGTGGCGGCCAAGCTTTACGCCCGGTACCAGGACAAGCTCCGGGCCGCCTCGGCGGTGGATTTCGACGACATCATCCTCCTCACCGTCAAGCTGTTCCAGCAGTTCCCCGACGTGCTGGAAAAGTACCGCCGCCGCTTCCGCTACATCATGGTGGACGAGTACCAGGACACCAACCACGCCCAGTACCTTCTGGTGAGCCTCCTGGCCGGGGGCCACCGGAACCTCTGCGTGGTGGGGGACGACGACCAGAGCATCTATAAATTCCGGGGCGCCACCATCGAGAACATCCTCTCCTTTGAAAAGCAGTTCCCCGGGGCCAAGGTGATCCGGCTGGAGCAGAATTACCGCTGCACCACCAAGATCCTGGACGCCGCCAACGGGGTCATCGCCAACAACACCCAGCGCAAAGGAAAAACCCTCTGGACCAAAAACGCCGACGGGGAGAACGTCACCTTCTTCAAGGGGACGGACGAGCAGCGGGAGGCCGCCTTCATCGCCGACACCATCCAGAAGGATGTGAAGGAGGAGGGGATGAAGTACGCCGACCACGCCGTCCTCTACCGGATGAACGCCCAGTCCAACGTCATCGAGCAGGCCTTCATCCGCTGGGGCATCCCCTACCGGGTCATCGGCGGGCTGCGGTTCTTCGAGCGCCGGGAGGTGAAGGACGTCCTGGCCTACCTCAGCGTGGTCAACAACCCCGACGACGCCCTGCGGCTGCGGCGGATCATCAACGAGCCCAAGCGGGGCATCGGGGAGGCCACGGTGAATTCCGCCGTCCAGATCGGGGAAACCCTGGGCCTCTCCCTCTTCCAGGTCTTCGCCACGGCGGACCAGTACGCCCCCCTGGCCAAAAAGGCCGCTCCCCTCATGGCCTTCGCCGCCATGATCGACGGCCTCCGGGACCGCCTGGGAAACGAGCCCCTCATCGACACCCTGGAGGCCCTCCTGGAGGAAAGCGGCTACGTCCGGGCCCTGGAGCAGAAAAACGACTTTGAGAGCCGGGGCCGGCTGGAAAACGTGGAGGAGCTGAAAACCACCGTCCTCAAGTACGCCGAGGAAACCGAGGAGCCCTCCCTCTCCGGCTTCCTGGAGGAGATCGCCCTTTATACCGACCTGGACAACTACGACCCCGACGACGACGCCGTGGTGATGATGACCCTCCATTCCGCCAAGGGGCTGGAGTTCCCGGTGGTGTTCATCGCCGGGGCGGAGGAGGGCATCTTCCCGGGGATGAGCGCCATCTATAACCCCGGGGAGATCGAGGAGGAACGGCGGCTGGCCTATGTGGGGATCACCCGGGCCAAGCGCCGCCTCTACCTCACCACCGCCGCCCAGCGGATGATCTTCGGCCGCACCACCCGCAACCGCCCCTCCCGGTTTGTGGGGGAGATCCCCAAGGCCCTCCTGGACATCCGGGACGAAACGGTCCGCAGCTATTCCGCCCGCCCCGCCCCCGGCGCCGCGCCGGGGAAGGCGGCCCCGGCCAGGCGGCCCGCCGCCCCCGCCGGGGCCGAGCCCTTCGACCTCAAGGCCGGGGACCGGGTGGTCCACCGGGTCTTCGGCCCCGGCCTCGTCACCAAGGTCACCCCCATGGGCGGGGACCACATGGTGGAGGTGGCCTTCGACCGGGTGGGCACCAAGCGGATCATGGCGGCCTTCGCCAAGCTGACAAAAGAATAAGCAGCAGAGTTCTGCCGCGTCAAGAGAAAGAGAGAAAAACGCTTATGAACTGTTCTGTCATCGGATGCGGGCGGTGGGGGAGCTTCATCGCCTGGTACCTCTGCCGGGCCGGCCACGCCGTCACTCTTTACGGCCGCCCCGGCTCCCGGCATCTGGCGGAATTCCGCCGCGTCGGCACCAACGGCCTTGTCACCCTCCAAAAGGAGATCCGCCTCACCGATTCCCTGGCCGAGGTCCTGGAGGCGGAGCTGGTTGTCATTTCGGTGGGGGCCCAGTCTTTCCGGGGAGTGATGAAGGAGCTGTCCGGCCGTGACCTTTCCGGCAAAACCTTCCTCCTCTGCATGAAGGGCATCGAAATGGGCACCGGCAAGCGCCTCACCCAGGTGGCGGCGGAGGAGGCCGGCCCCGTCCCCGCGGCGGTGTGGGTGGGCCCCGGCCACGTCCAGGAGTTTGTGGCGGGGGTCCCCAACTGTATGCTCATCGATTCCGCCGACCCGGCCCTCACCGCCCGGCTGGTGGACCTCCTTTCCACCGACCTGATCCGCTTCTACTACGGCGCCGACCTCATCGGCACCGAGGTGGGGGCCGCCGCCAAGAATGTGGTGGGCCTGGCCGCCGGGATGCTGGACGGCCTGGGCCGCTCCTCCCTCAAGGGGGCCCTCATGGCCCGGGGCACCCGGGAGGTGGCCCGGCTCATCCAGGCCATGGGGGGAAACCAGCTTTCCGCCTACGGCCTCTGCCATCTGGGGGATTATGAAGCCACCGTCTTTTCCCGCCACAGCCACAACCGGGCCTGCGGCGAGGCCTTTGTCAAGGGGGAGCCGTATCACGACCTGGCCGAGGGGGTCTATACCTGCCGGGCCATGCTGGAGCTGGGGGAGCGGTACGGGGTGGAGCTGCCCATCTGCCAGGCGGTGGACCGCACCCTCCGCCGGGAGGAGGAGCCCGCCAGGGTGCTGGAGGGGCTTTTCCTCCGCAGCCTGAAAAAGGAATTCTGACCCCCGCGCCTCAGATCAGACCACCCGCCGGCCTTCCGGGCCGGACGTTAGAAAGAAGGAAGGAACCGCCATGAAGATCACCCTCATTTCCCACACCCCCGACCCGGAGCGCACCGTGGCCGCCGCGGCCAAGCTCTGCTACAGCCCGGCGGAGATCGGCACCGTCATGGAGGGCCTCACCCCGGAAAAAGCCTCCGATTTTGTGGAGATGCTGGGGGAGATCGGCCATGAGAGCCCCATCGAGCACGCCAGCTTCACCTTCGGCATCGAGGGGGTGAGCCGGGCCTTCCTGGCCCAGATCACCCGCCACCGCATCGCCTCCTACAGCGTCCAGAGCCAGCGGTATGTCAAGGAGAACCACTTTGAATATGTGATCCCGCCCCAGGTGGAGGCGGTCCCCGAGGCCCGGGAGGAATTCCTCCGGGCCATGGAGGAGGCCCAGGCCCACTATGAGCGGATCGCCGCCCTGCTCAGCGAGCGGCGGAAGGCGGAGAACCTGGAGCGTGGGATGGAGGAAAAGGCCGCCGCCCGGGCCGCCGAAAAGACCGCCATCGAGGACGCCCGGTTCGTCCTGCCCAACGCCTGCGACACCAAGATGATGGTGACCATGAACGCCCGGAGCCTCCAGAACTTTTTCCGCCACCGCTGCTGCAACCGGGCCCAGTGGGAGATCCGGGAGGCGGCCCGGCAGATGCTGGAGCTGGTGCTGGAGGCGGCCCCCACCCTCTTTTCCCACAGCGGCCCCCCCTGCGTGGACGGGGCCTGCCCCGAGGGGAAGATGTCCTGCGGCAGGGCGAAGGAGGTCCGGGAGGAATACCTGGAGCTGAGGAGGAAGTACCGCCATGGGTGAGGGAAAGCTCATTGTCATCGAAGGGCTGGACGGCAGCGGCAAGGCCACCCAGACCGGCCTTCTCTGCGCCCGGCTGGAGAGGGAGGGGCGGGATTACCGCCGCATCTCCTTCCCGGATTATGAGGAGCCCAGCTCCGCCCTGGTGAAGCTCTACCTCAGCGGCAGCCTGGGGGGGCTGGATCAGGTGAACGCCTACGGGGCCTCCCTCTTTTACGCCGTGGACCGCTACGCCAGCTACCTGGCCCACTGGAAGAAGGACTACCAGGGCGGGGGCCTGGTGGTGGCGGACCGCTACGCCACCTCCAACGTGGCCCATCAGATGTCCAAGCTCCGCCGGGAGGAGTGGGACGATTACCTCCGCTGGCTGGAGGACACTGAATACGTCCGGGTGGGGATCCCCCGGCCGGACCTGGTGATTTACCTGGACATGGACCCGGCGGTGTCCCGGAGGCTCCTTTCCCGGCGGTACCACGGGGACGAGAGCCGCCGGGACATCCACGAGGCGGATTTCCCATATCTTTTACGGTGCCGCAAGGCCGCCCTCTACGGCGCGGGGCGCCAGGGCTGGCGGGTCATCCCCTGCTCCCGGGAGGGGGAGCCCCTGTCCCCGGAGGAGATCGCCGCCCGGGTGTGGGAGGCCGCGGCCCCCGTCCTGGGGGAAGCGGGAAAGGACTGACGGAGGTGGGGATTTATGGCAATCGCCCCTGACCGGCGGCCTGAGGTGCTGGCCCCCGCGGGGGATATGGAGCGCCTCCGGGCCGCCCTCCTTTACGGCGCCGACGCCGTCTACCTGGGGGGAAAGGAGCACACCATGCGCTCCGCCCCCAAAAACTTCACCATGGAGGAGCTGGAGCAAGCCTGCCGCCTGGCCCACAGCCAGGGGGCCCGGGTCTATTTCACCTGCAACACCCTCTTAAAAAACCAGGAGGTGGCGGGCCTCCCCGACTATCTCCGGGAGGCGGCGGACTGCGGGGTGGACGCATTTATCGTGGCGGACATAGGGGTGCTGCGGCTCTGCCGGCAGGCGGTCCCGGAGGTGGAGGTCCATGTTTCCACCCAGGCCGGGGTCACCAATTACCTCACCGCCCGGGCCCTTTCTGAAATGGGGGCCTCCCGGGTGGTGCTGGCCCGGGAGCTTTCCCTAGAGGAGATCCGGGGCATCCGGGAGAACACCCCGCCGGAGCTGGAGATCGAGTGCTTTGTCCACGGGGCCATGTGCGTCAGCTTTTCCGGCCGGTGCCTCCTCTCCAATTACCTCCTGGGCCGGGACGCCAACCGGGGGGAGTGCGCCCAGCCCTGCCGCTGGCGCTACCATCTGGTGGAGGAAAAGCGCCCGGGGCAGTATTTCCCCATCACCCAGGAGCCGGAGGGCACCTATCTCCTCAACGCCAAGGACCTCTGCCTGCTGCCCTGGCTGGACCGCCTCTGCGAAGCCGGGGTGGACAGCCTCAAGATCGAGGGCCGTTCCAAATCCGCCTACTATGCGGCGGTGGCCGCCGGGGCCTACCGCCGGGGGGTGGACCTGTGGAAGGAGGACCCGGAGCACTACGACCCGCCCCGGTGGCTGCTGGAGGAGCCGCTGAAGCTGAGCCACCGGGAATACTGCTCCGGCTTCCTGTTCGGCAGGCCGGAGGACGGCCAGTGCTGCCGGGAGGGGGGCTATGTCCGCCGGTGGGAGGCCGCCGCCCTGGTGGAGGGCTGGCAGGACGGGCGGCTTTTCTGCACCCAGCGGAACAAGGTCCGGGTGGGGGATACCCTGGAGGCCATCCCGCCCCGGGGGGAGCCGGCGGCGGTGCCGGTGCCCGCCCTCTGGGACGGGGAGGGGCAGCCCATCCCGGACACTCCTCACCCCATGATGGCCTTTTCCATCCCCTTCCCGGAACCCCTGCCGCCGGGGACCTTCCTGCGGAAGGAGGCCGGGGACTGACAGGGAGGATACAGCCGGCACACGGTTTCTTTACAAAACCTTCATTGTACTCCAGGGCTTTTGATGGTATAATAACCTTGAAAAAGCGATTATACTTTTATCCTGACGCCCTTTTCCACGTCCCCTTCGGGGACCGACCGGAAAAGCTGGCCCATCCCGCAGCCGCTTTGCGGCCGTGGCACCATCAAAGGGGGAAGGGGCCGCCGCGGGGCTTCCCCCAACAGGAGAAATGATAGGGAGGAAAACGCCATGATGGATTTTATCGCCGCCAACTGGAACGCATTGCTGTGGCTTCTGGCCGC
>CAJFUT010000212.1 GCA_904420255.1 uncultured Angelakisella sp.
AGGGAATGGGTCCGGTACTGAGCGCCGACTGGTTTTGGCCGTGGGGTTCCAAGGGGCTTGCCCCTGGCCGCTTTTTCGTGCCTTTTTGGCGGGTCAAAAAGGCACATCTGCGAACTGGCGCTTCGACCGGAACAAAGATAGAATGAAGCGCGACGTTTCAGAAATCAGTAGCCCTGCGCAGCAGTAAACCGAAAGGCAGAGGGAGGCGCCACGCAGTGGAAAAAGCCCCAGGGCCCTGCCTGCCGGCAGGGCCCTGGGGCTCAGTATGGGAAGCTCATCTATGCCAACTGGGCGCCGGGGGTCGGCGTCCCAGGTCAGCCGCATGGGGGACGGGGAAATCAGGCGGAGGCGGTTTCCCGCCGGCAGGCGCCCTGTCCCCGCCGGGGAGCGGAAGTTTTGGGCACCCGGATGGTATAGCAGACAAAGTCCCCCTCCTCGCTGGTCTGGGCCTGGACCGCCACGCCGCACCGCTTGATCTCCTCCACCGCCCGGTCCACCGGGGAAAAGAGGATCCGCAGGTCCCGCAGGTAGCCCATGGGCCGGGGGCCGGCCTTTCTGGGGGCGGCCAGGGAGGCCACATAGGCTTCCGCCTGGCGGGCGTTGAGGCGGTGCTCGGCGATGTACCGGGCGGCCCTCATCTGGCGGTCGGCGCCGGAGAGGGCCAGGAGGGTCCGGGCGGTGCGCTCCCCCAGCCCCTGGTCCAGGAGATACTGGCGCACTTTGGGGTCCAGCTTCAGCAGCCGGAGCTTGTTGGCCACGGTGGGCTGGGGCTTGGCCAGCATGGCGCAGATTTTCTGCTGGCTCAGGCCGCTTTCCTTCATCAGGGCGTAGATCCCCTCCGCCTCCTCGAAGCAGTTGAGGTCCTGGCGGTGGAGGTTCTCAATGAGGGTGAGGACGGCGGCGCTGCTCTCCTCCCCCTCCCAGAGGATGGCGGGAACCTCGGTATAGCCCAGGCGGCGGCAGGCCAGCAGCCGGCGCTCCCCCGCCACCAGATAATAGCGGTCCCCGCCCTGGGGGTCCCGGCGCACCGTCACCGGGGAGAGGAGCCCGTTCTGGGCGATGCTCTTGGCCAGGGTGTCCAGCTCCCCCAGGTCGAAATCCCGCCGGGGCTGGTGGGGGCTGGGGAGGATCCGCTCGATGGGCAGGGAGATCACCTGGTTCAGGGTTTTCGGGCGTCCCAGCAGCTTCATAACGGCTTCCTCCTTTTCTCGGCCGATGCCCCAAAACGCCGGGGGGACGGCAGCAACCTAATAGTATACTACCATCCCCCCGGGGAATATTCCAGCTTTTTTCACCGCAGGTTTCCCCCGGTTTCCCCCTCCTTCTCCCCGCCGCCCCCAGGGGCAGGGGGATTTTCCCGCGAACCGTGGGGAATCCCGGCGAACCCTGCGATCTTTTTTCCGCTGCGCGGCCTGGCCTGACAGGAACGAATCCCGCGGAGCGAAGCGGAGCCGGAGAACGGCGCACAAGCCGACGCTTCGCGGAACCTTCTCTCACGAACCCGAAAGGGGCCGTTTGGCGATTTGAGCGGTAGGCCGGGGGTATTTTGCCGGGGTCTGGGATATTTTCTCCACCACAATGAGGGTCCGGGGGTCGCCGTTGGGGAGGGCGTAGTCAAAGATGTCCCGGACCCGGCCCCCGCAGAGGGCCACCGCCTTCTCCCCCGCCGCGGCCTCCCGGCGGCCGCCGCTCCCCTTAAGGGCCAGCAGCACGCCCCCCACCCGGAGGAGGGGCAGGCAGTATTCCGCCAGCAGCCCCAGCCCCGCCACGGCCCGGCTGGAGGCGGCGTCGAATTTCTCCCGGTATTTGGGGTTCCGCCCCGCCTCCTCCGCCCGGGCGTGGACCAGCTCCGCCCCGATCCCCAGCTCCCCGCAGAGGGCCTCCAGGAAGGTGAGCCGCTTCTGGAGGCTGTCCAGGAGGGTGATCTCCAGGTCGGGGCGCAGCAGCTTCATGGGCACCGCCGGGAACCCCGCCCCGGTGCCCACGTCGATGAGCCGGGCCCCCTGGGGCAGCTCCGCCATGGAGAGGGGCAGGACGCTGTCGGCGAAATGCTTCACCGCGATCCCCCGGTCGTCGGTGATGGCGGTGAGGTTCATCCGCCGGTTCCAGTCCTGGAGCATCCCGCAGTAAACCGAAAACTTCTCATAGTCCCCCTCCATCCCCATGGAGTGGAACATCTGATCAAACTCCTCTTTTGTAATCATAACCTTCTCCTTTTTATGTCCGTAAGAAAAGCGCCTGCATGGCATAAGGTTGTGCCCCGCTCCCTGAGCATATCACCCGGGGTTCGGAAGGCGCATTTTTTATCAGCCCAAGTTGAGCGGCGCACTCATTTTTGTTTCTTTCACCGTTGCTAACGTGAATCCCTCCCTGCGGTCGGGAACGTGGCCTTGAAAGCCCCACCGGGGCTTTCATCCCGTTCGGGACCGGCCA
>CAJFUT010000213.1 GCA_904420255.1 uncultured Angelakisella sp.
AGGGAATGGGTCCGGTACTGAGCGCCGACTGGTTTTGGCCGTGGGGTTCCAAGGGGCTTGCCCCTGGCCGCTTTTTCGTGCCTTTTTAGCGGGTCAAAAAGGCACTGCCCGGACCAGCGCTTCGAGCGGAACAAAAATGGAAAGAAGCCCGGCGCAGCCCGTCTTTGTCACTTTCTCTCGGCAGAGAAAGTGAAGCCCAGACTTCCGCTCCGACCGGAGTAAGCTAATAAACAGAAAACGCTGTGGGACAGAGAAAGAGAGCGGCGCACAACCTGCCGCCATAAAGGCGCTTCTCTCACGGACATGAAAAGGAGGTTACGGGGTCCGCCCCGCAAAGCTCTCCCTGGCAGCCGTCCCCCAGCCGTCCGGTGATCCGCACCGGGAGGATCCGGCCCCGGAGGGGGGCGGGCTCCGGCACCGTCACCGGGGTGTAGTTGGGGGTGTAGCCGGTCTGGCCCTCCGCCCCCCGCTCCTCAAAGAGCACCTCCTGGACGGTGCCCGCCATGGAATCCAGGAACCGCCCCCGCAGCTCCTCCCCCGCCTGGAGGAGCCGGGCGGCCCGGCGGCGCTTCTCCTCCTGGGGGACCTGGCCCGGCATCCCGTCGGCGGGGGTGCCGGGGCGGCGGCTGTAGGGGAAGACGTGGATTTTGGCAAAGCCCACCCGCCGGGCAAATTCCAGGCTCTCCTCGAAATCCCCCTCGGTTTCCCCGGGGAAGCCCACCATCAGGTCGGTGGTGATGGCGGCCAGGGGGAACCGGGCCCGGATCCCCTCCACCGCCCGGAGGTAGTGGGCGGTGTCGTAACGGCGGCCCATCCGGCGGAGGGTGGCGTCGCACCCCGCCTGGAGGGAGAGGTGGAACTGGGGGCAGACCTTGCCGGCGGCGGCCATCCGTGCAAAATCCTCCGGGCCGATGACGTCCGGCTCCAGGCTCCCCAGGCGGATCCTCTCGATCCCCGGCACCGAGGCCGCCAGCTCCACCGCGTCGATAAGCCGCAGGCCCCATTCCCGCCCGTAGGCGGAAAGGTTGATCCCCGAAAGGACCACCTCCCGCCGGCCGGTCCGGGCCAGGGCCTCCAGCTCCTCCCGCAGGTCCTCCGGCCTTTTGGACCGCACCGGGCCACGGGCGTCGGGGATAATGCAGTAGGCGCAGCGGTTCTCGCAGCCGTCCTCGATCTTCACAAAGGCCCGGGTCCGGGGGCCGAAGTCCTCCGCCTCCATCCCCTCGAAGCCCTCCCCCGCCTCGTGGGGCCGGATGGCCACCACCCGCTCCCCCGTGGCCAGGAAGCCCTCCAGCAGCTTTGCCAGGGCCAGCCGGTCCCGGTTGCCGGTGACCACGTCGGCGGGGAGGGCGGCGGCCTCCTCCGGGAAGGCCTGGGGGAAGCAGCCGGTGAGGGCCAGGGCGGCCTCCGGGTGCTCCCGGCGCAGGCGGCGCAGCACCTGGCGGGTCTTGCGGTCCCCCTCGGCGGTGACGGTGCAGGAATTCACCACGCAGGCGTCCCAGCCCCCGTCAAAGGAGAATTCCATCACCTCCCAGCCCCGGGCGGCGAAAAGCTGCCGCAGCACCTGGGTTTCGTATTGGTTCACCTTGCAGCCGAGGGTGTAAAAGGCGATTTTCATTTCGGGTCACTCCTGATAAAATTTTAGCGATCTCCCCGTGCCCTGTTGACGGGGGATTTTTTTGCTGTTATAGTAATAGCGTTCGCAGTTTTCTGCCATCATATTGTCACATTCAGGTAAGGAGGCGCTGATCCAGTGGTCACCAAAACCATTCATCTTTCCTCGGTGGAGCGGGCGAAGGAATTTTCCTCCGCCATGGGGGAATTCAAGTTCCCGGTGGACCTTTCCTGCGGCCGGTACACCGTCAACGGCAAGAGCATCATGGGCATTTTCAGCCTGGACCTTTCCCAGCCCATCACCGTCGCTGCCAACCCCCCCGAAGGGGAGGAGGAGCGGTTCCTCCAGGTCCTGGCGGAATTCGGGGGCTGACGCCCCCCGCTCCCTGCTTCCTTTGATGATCCCCTTTCCCCGCGCTGGATGGAATTTTCCGCCGGCGCGGGGATTTTTTTGCTGCGCGGCGCTTTTCTCCTACTTTTAATTTGCCTGAATCGTTAGGACGCTTTTTAGCTTGTGCTATGGATAATGGAGAGGTTTGAGAATTTGTCAGGCATCGGCCCGACGCCTGTGTCGCCACTTTCTTGATCAAAAGAAAGTGGCCAAAGAATTCGCTGCGCGGGGCTTTCATTCGAGTGATACTCCGGTCGGAGCGGAAGTCCGGGCTTGTTTTACCTTGTGCCATGGGAAGTATTTGTGGTTTGAGAACTTGTCAGGCATCGGCCCAACGCCTGTGTCGCCACTTTCTTGATCAAAAGAAAGTGGCCAAAGAATTCGCTGCGCGGGGCTTTCATTCGAGTAATACTCCGGTCGCACCGGAAGTCCGGGCTTGTTTTACCTTGTGCCATGGAAAGTATTTGTGGTTTGAGAATTTGTCAGGCATCGGCCCGACGCCTGTGTCGCCACTTTCTTGATCAAAAGAAAGTGGCCAAAGATTGACCAGGGAGGCCCCTGGACCCCTCTAAGGCGACA
>CAJFUT010000214.1 GCA_904420255.1 uncultured Angelakisella sp.
CGTTCCTTTTCCCGAAAGGGGAGAGGGGCGCCGCCCTTCTTTTTTGTCAGGAAAGGCTCCTATCGGCGGCGGGGTTATGGTATAATAGCCACACAGCGGCTATTATACCTTTATTTTAACGCCCTTTTCCTCGTTCCCTTCGGGGACAACCGGAAAAGATGGCGGATTATCCCATTCGCGCCATGCGCTCATGGTATAATAACCGCATAGCGGCTATTATACCTTTATTTTAACGCCCTTTTCCTCGTTCCCTTCGGGGACAACCGGAAAAGATGATCGTTTTATTTGGAGGGCTTCTTGCATACGGGAGGAATCACCATGAACAGCTTTGTCCGCTCCTTTGGCGACTGGCTCCACGACAACCGGGTGGCCGGCTATCAGGTGGACCTGAGGGCCCGCACCCTGACGATGGACACGGTGACCGAGGCCGGGGCGCCGGTGACGGTGCGGTTCACCGGCCTTTTGGCCCATCAGTTTGAAAACGTGGAGCGGGAAAACATCCTCCTTGACCTGGAGGAGATCACCGCCGCCGGCTTTTTGGAGCAAAACCGGGAGCTGCTGGACCGCGCCCTGCCCTATGGCTTTCCCGTCCTCGCTTCCCGGGAGGAGCTGGGCCGCCTGATGGAGGAGCGGGGGATTCGGGCGTTTGAAATTTACGCCTCCCTGGGCCTCACCGGCTTTGTGCTGGCGGAGGATGTGGAGGTGCTGCCGTAACCCGCCCCGGCGGGCTGGGCAAAGCGGGGAAAACCGCAGAAGGAGGAACGGAATATGACGCTCTTGGAGCAATGCCAGCTTTGGCACGAGAAGGACCAGCACCAGAAGATCGTGGACGCCCTGGAGGCGGTCCCGGAGGAGGAGCGCACCCCGGAGCTGGACAGCGTCCTGGCCCGGGCCTACAACAACCTGGCCGACCCGGAGAAGCCGGAGGGGCGCGGGCAGCTCCGGCGGGCCGTCGAATTGCTGCGGGCCCATGAGGATTCCCTCGGGGATGACTACAGCTGGAACTTCCGCATGGGCTATGCTTATTATTTCCTGGACCAGGAGGGGCCGGCCCTGAGGTATTTCCAGCGGGCCCTGGAGCTTCACCCCGGCGACAGCCCCCAGGTCAATACCAGGGAGGAAATCCGGGAGCTGATGGACGACTGCCGCCGGCGCCTGGCCCTGCCCCGGTTTGAAAGGACCTTCCGGCAGCGCGCCGGGGAGGCGTGGGCCGCCTTTGCCCAGGGGGAGGCGGAGCTGCGCCGCCTCCTGGACCAAAAGGACCGGGAGAGGGTGGAGGAGGAGCTGATGGCCCGGTGCGGCGGGATCCTTGGGATTGCCCTTTCCGATCCCGCCTTTGAGCTGGGCTTCAATGGGGAGAAGTACGAGCTGATCCTCTCCCCCGAGGGGGACCAGGCGAGGCTGCTGGAGCTGGCGTATTTCAAGAGCCGCGCCCCGGAGGAGCTCCAGGAGCGGTGGAACGTCCTGGTGGGCCGCCAGCCTGCCCGGGGCTTCGCCCTGCGTTCCGGCGGCTGGGAGGTTTCCCCGGAGGATGTGGAGGTCTGGGTGGAAAAGCAGGGGGACCAGGGCGTCTCCCTGACCCTCCGCTGCCGGAAGCTGCTGCCCCTCATGGAAGAAAACCCGGACCGGGTCCGGTGGATGCTCTCCCTCCTCACCGACCAGGCGCTGGGGGAGGCGGCGGCCATGTCCCTGATCCGGGGCTTCGAGGTGGTGGAAGCCCCCGGTGAGGGCGCCTCCGTCCCCCTTTCGGAGCTGCCCCAGGCCCTCGCCGGGATGGGCCTCCCCCTTTATGGCAGCGCGGAGGAGTACCTGGAGCACGGCTATACCGCCTATGAGCTGGAGCCGGATCAGGACCCCGACGCCGATTGGCGGATGGACGTGTTCGCCGGCGTCACCCGCTGCGTCCCCCTGATCCGGGAATACCTGGACGGGGAGAGCGGCTGCATGGACCGGCTCCATCGGGACGGCGCGGCGGCCGGGTTCCTCTGCTATCCCCTGGAGGGCTTCTCCGGGGAGGACCGGGGAAAGGCGATACTGGATTTCCGGGACGCCCTGGAGGCGGCGGTGGAGAGGGAAGCGGGCAGGGAGGCCGTGACCTTCCTGGGCGGAGCCACCGGGCTCAGCTGCGGCTATCTGGATTTTATCGCCTGGGACCTTCCCGCCCTGCTCCGGGGGGCGGTGGCCGCCCTCCGGGAAAGCCCGGCGGCTTGGGCCAATTTCCACGCTTTCCGCCGGGATGTGGGGGCCGTCCGGCTGCTGAACCGGGAAAGCGGTCCGGCGCCGGGGCCGGAGGCGGAGGAGCCCTCCGGGGAGCAGGAGGAGGGGCCGGGGGAGTATTACACCGAGGCGGAGATGGAGGCGGTGGAAAACCATATCTCCAGATACTTCGGCGCGGTGGAGAATGTATTCCATGAGCTGGTTTCCCCGGACATCCATGTGGACGTCTGCCTGGTGGAACCCACCGAAGAGCGGAATTACTACACCCTGGTCACCATGGGCATGGGGGCCCACCGGATGAACGTGCCCAGGGAGCTGGCGGAGCACCGCCTGGAGCGGGCGGAGCTTGCCATCGCCCTGCCGCCGGACTGGAAGGTGGACCAGGAATCCTTCCGGGATGAAACATGGTACTGGCCGGTGCGGCTCCTGAAATCCCTGGCCCGGCTGCCCATCGCCTGCGATACCTGGCTGGGATGGGGCCACACGGTGGACAATCAGGAGCCCTTCGCCGGGGATACGGCCCTCTGTGCCGCCCTGCTCGTCAGCCCCCAGCGGGTGGAGGAGGGGGGCGAGGTCTGCGCCCTGCCAAACGGCGAGGAGGTGAATTTCTACCAGGTGATCCCCATTCACCGGGACGAAATGGAATATAAGCAGGCCCATAACGCCGAGGAGCTGCTGGACCGGATGGAAGGGGTCAGCTTTGTGGTGCGGCCCGGCCGCCCCAGCGCCCTGGACGAGGAGGCCGGGGGCTTTCCCCGCTGGGTGATGGACGACGCGGCCTGGCACCTGGCCAGCATCCGGGAGAAGGGGCTGCCGGTGGAGGCGATCACCGCCTATAACCATCTGGCCATCTATCTGCGCTGGTGCATGGAGCACGGCCTGATGGGCCGGGATTTTTTGGAGCGGTACTGGGATCTGGCGGAGCGGTGGCGGCGGGATCCCGCCCACACCGACCTGCGGCCCTTCATCCGGGACGCCCTGGCGGGGCGGCTTTCCTACGGCCTCTTTGGAGAGGAGGGGGAGGCTTTCGCCCGGTATTATTACGGCCATGGGGACGCCCCCTATTTCCCCAGCGACATCGACGACTACTCCCTGCGGTATTTCGGCCCGGCGCGGTACCACTCCGACGAGTTCCAGGATGAGGCCTATCTCTTTGTCCCCTTTGACGAGGACTACTACCGGGCTATGGCCCAGGTGATCCAGGGGCGGTGGGACTGCTGGCAGAACCAGGAGGTGCCGGAGGAGGCCGGGCCGTCGGAGCTGGCCCAGGCCATGATGGCCTACCTGGACTGCCCGTGCCAGTATTTCCCGCCCATGAAGGACGATGACCCCATCACCGCCGCCTTCGGCTACGCCCAGCGGAAGGGGGTCCGGGACGGGTATATCCCCGTCCTTGTCAGGGTGGACGAAACCCTGTGGGAGTGCCTTCTGATGAATTCCGACCCGGAGAGCGAGGGGGCGGAGGAATACGCCTTCAGCACCGGGCGGGTGAAGGCCTGCCGCCAGGCCGTTCTGCGAAAGCCGGTGAAGGACGGCGGGGCGGTGCTGGCGGAGCTGGCGGGCCGGCGCCGGGAGGAGGCCGAAGAGGACGGCATGGACTGGGAGGAGGAGATCCTGGGGGCCATGGCGGGCGGCGAGGCCAGCGACCGCTTCCTGTCCTACTGGGATTCCGAAACGGATCTGACCTTCCCCCTGATCCTGGCCAGGATCCCGGTGAAAAACCCCTGGGAGGTCTTTGCCTGGCTGCCCTTCGGCGGCTGGAACGAATGCCCCGGCACCGGGGACCTGATGGCGGCGGCCAGGCGCTGGTTTGAGGAGTACGGCGCCGTCCCGGCGGCGCTGAGCCACGACGAGCTGGAGTTTGTCCTGCCCGCCCCCGTCCCCGGGGACCGGGCCATGGAGCTTGCCGTGGAGCAGTACGGCTTCTGCCCCGACGTGCTGGACCAGGGGCCGGAGGAGGCCACGGTGGGCCGGCTGGCGGACACCCTCCGGCAGTCGGTGAAATGGTATTTTTGGTGGGACTGAGGGGGCGCCCCCGGACCTGGAGCTGAGAGGGGAGGAATCATTGTGGGCGAAGTGTTTCAGCAGGACTTAAAGAAGGAAGGCCCCCGGCCGGGGGGACCTTTCCTCATCCAGCTGCTGTTCCGGGAGCCGGTCCCCATGCCGGACCGGGAGGTTATGGCGGCGGCGCTGGAGCGGCACGTGGGCCCGGTGGAGAGCTTCTGCCATGATGAAAAAACGGCGGGCTTCGCGGCGCTGGGCCACATGGCGGAATTCAAGGACGGCAGGGTCCCGGCCCAGCTGATGGTGATGGGGTGCCACCAGGTCAAGAGCGGGATTTTCGACGATTTCCTCAAAAGCCAGATGTGGGACTGCCGGGAGGACCGGGACCGGATCCTCCGGGAGTGCCGCCATCAGGTAGTGGCGGTGGATATGCTGGCGGCGGCCCTGTCGGCCCTGGAGCGGGCCAGCCTGGACATGGATTTCCTGGACGCGCTGGCGGAGCTTTATCCCGGCTGCGAGGCCTTTTATTTCCAGAACTGCGGCAAGCTGATCCTGGGGGAGGAGGTGCGGACCCACCAGATCAAGGGCCCGGACCGTTTCATCCGCTTCGGGGTCAACGCCAGGTTTTTCAATATCCAGGGGACGGGGGATATGCTGGTGGATACGGTGGGGATGAGCACCCTCTTTCTGCCGGATATCCAGTACCACTTCCGCGGTATGGACCCCAACTGGGTGGTGAACCACGCCTACAACCTGGCCTCCTACCTGCTGCTCAACGACTGCCCCATCCAGTCCGGCGAAACGGTGGACGGGGTGGCGGATGGGGAAATCCGCCGGGACGTCCAGTGGCGGTGCCAGTATGAGGAGGCCCTGATCCAGCCTCCCCGCCCCGTGCTGGATGTCTGCATGGGAGAATACGCCGCCGGGGGCCGGGGGTGAGTGAGCAGACAGGGAGGGGCGCGGCTCAAAAGCCGCGCCCCTCCTCATAGGGAAACATCCTTTCGGGTGGAAACCGCTTCCGGCAGGGACGCCGGTCCGTCATTCCCGCAGGTCCGCCGTCCAGTCGAAAATGACGCCGGTCCGGGGGTCCAGCTCAAACTCATACTTCATGCCGCCGAAGAACAGCTCCCCCTCATAGCGGCCCCTGCCGTCGCCGCCTTCCTCCCAGATGCGGATATCCTCCAGCGGGGCCCCCGGGACTTTTTCCTGGACCAGGGCCCTGGCCTCGTCGGCGGTGACGGGGCTTCCGCCCGGGGCGTCCAGCCATTCCTCGTCCACCTCGTAATCCGCTCCCACAATTTCCCCGGAGCGGATCGCCACTTCAAAATCATAATCGCCGTAGTCGGTTTCAAATTCGATGTCGTAAATGGGGATGCCGCCGTCCCCGTCCTCCTCGATCTTCACATTGCGGGCGTCCGCCTCCGGCACCCCGGCGTTGGCCAGGGCGATGGCGAAGGCGTCCTCGCCGCTGATCTCCCCCTGGGCTTCTCCGGCCTGGGCCCCGGCGGAGGAGGAAGCGGCCTGGGAGGAGGCGCTTTGCCCGGCGGATGGGGCGGGGCTAGTCCCGGGGGCCTGGGCCTGCCCGCCGCACCCGGCGGGCAGCAGGAGAAGGGCCGCGGCAAGGGCGGCGGAAAAGAAACGCTTCATATCACAGCACTCCTGTTTATGTTTTTTGGAAGGCCGGAAGGGGTAAATGATTCCGGCCATCTCTATTCTACGGTACATGGGCGGGAAATTCAATCGCCTTTATCCAGGCCTCCGGCGAAATTTTTCACAGATTTTACAGAAACTTGACACAGAGCGGAGGACGGCGGAAGCCCCGGTACGGTAAAATATCATAATGGTTTTGAATTTTATTTCAAAAAATCCGGGAAAGACCCCGAAAATCCGGCGGCCGGTCCGTATCCTGCCGCTGGGGGATGGAGGGAAACAGGATGACGGGGACGGAGCATCAGATTGTGGGCCAGGTTTACCGGGCGAAGACCGACCCGGAGGCCGCCGACGCCCTGATCCGGCAGTACATGGACTTCATCCGCAGCGAAACGGTGAAGTTCATCCGCACCGCGCCGGAAAACGGCCGGGAGGATGAGTTGAGCATCGCCATGCTGGCCTTTTATGAAGCCATTCTGGGCTATGAGCGGGGCCGGGGGGCCTTCCTCCCCTACGCGGCCAGGGCCATCCGCAGCCGGCTCATCGACCACAGCCGGAAGGAAAAGCGCCACAAAGGGGTGATCTCCCTCCACGCCGGGGAGGGGGAGGAGGAAAGGCCCCTGCTGGAGGCCCTCCCCGACCGGCGGGACCAGATGGGGGAGTGGGAGCTGCGCCAGGCCAGCCGGACCGAAATCCGGGAATTCGGCGAAAAGCTGGCGGGATTCGGCATCTCCTTTTCCGATGTGGCGGACAACTGCCCCCGCCAGGAGCGGACCCTGGCGGCCTGCCGCCGGGTGCTGGACTGGGCCAGGGCCAACCCCGAGGTGCTGGACCGGCTGGAGGAAACCGGCCGGCTCCCCATGAACCAGCTGGCCCTGGGCGCCGGGACGGACAAAAAGACCATGGAGCGGCACCGGAAGTACCTGGTGGCCCTCCTGCTGGCATTTACCAACGGCTATGAAATCATCCGGGGCCACCTGTGCCGGCTCGGCTCCGGGAAGGGAGGGAGCGGGGAATGAACTACCTTGTGCTGGAAACCCATCCCGCCTACGCGGTACTCCTGGACGAGGAGGGGCGCTTCCTGAAGGCGGCCAACCTCCGCTACCAGGTGGGGGACACGGTGCAGGACATCGTCCGGCTGGAGGAACCCGCCGGGGGCCGCGGGCTGCCGGCGAGGCCCCTGGCGGCGCTGGCCGCCCTGGCCGCCTGCCTCTGCCTGGTCTTTTTCGGCTATTACCAGCCCAATTTCACCGCCTACGGCACCCTCCGCATCCAGATCAACCCCCATGTGGAGATGACCATCAGCCGCACCGAGCGGGTGCTGGGCCTCACAGGGCTCAATGAGGACGGCGGCCGGCTCATCGCAGGCTATTCCTACCGGGGCAAGACCCGGGAGGAGGCCGCCGGGGAGCTGGTGGAGCGGGCCATCGAGATGGGCTACCTTTCCGGGGGCGACACCGTTTCCATCTCGGTGGCCAGCCGGGACGCCGGCTGGCAGGAGCGGGAGGAGGAGGATGCCCGCAGAGACCTGGAGGAGCGGTACGGCGAAACCATCGTCATCCGCCTGGGCGGCCCGGAGGACGCCTCCCCGCCGGCGGAAAGCGCCCCCCAGGAGGAGATTGTGATTCCCGCCGGGCCCCAGGAGCCTGCATTTGTCCCCGCCTCCGGGGACAGCGGCTACGGCGACAGCGGCTACGGGCCTGAAAGCGGCGCCGCCGGCTACCAGCCCGGCAGGGGTGATTCCGCCTACGGGGACTCCGCCTATGAGGAGCCGGGTGACAGCGGCTATGGCGGCGATGACGATGACGATGATAATGATGATAATGATGATGACGGCGATGACGGCGGCAGCGGCTATGACGACTGAAAAAATTTGAAATTATTTTTGAAAAGACCCCGGTTTTTTCTTTCAGCCGCCGTATTCTCCCAACGCAAAGGCCAGACGGGAAATACACGGTCCGGCCCGGTAACCGGCCGGCAGCCCCCGAACCTGGCGACGCAGCGAAATTTCACATTTTCAAGGAGATGAACGACATGAAAAAGATTTTCCCCGCGAAGCTGACTGCCCTTTCCCTGGCACTGATCCTTTCCCTGGCGGCCCTGTCCGGCTGCGGCAGCGCACCGGCCCAGCCCTCCCAGCCTTCCCAGGCCTCCGGTTCCTCCGCCTCCGCGGGGGAAGCCGCCTCCAGCGTGGGGACGGTGCTGCTCAGCGTCAACCCCGAGATCGAGATGGACTATGACGCCGCCGGCAATGTGGTGGCCCTCACCGGCCTCAACGAGGACGGCCGGGCGGTGCTGGCCTCCTATACCGGCTACCAGGGCCGGGCCTGCGCCGACGTCATCGGGGAGCTGGTGGACGCCATCCACGCCGGGGGTTACTTCGACGGCACCATCGGCGGCCATGAGAAGAACATCGTCCTGAAGCTGGAGCGGGGCTCCGAATACCCCAGGGACGGTTTCCTGGACGAACTGGCCCAGGCGGTCCGCACCGTGGTGGAGGCCGACGCCATCGGCTCCCAGACGGTGGCCCTGGGTCAGGACGCCTACGACGACGCCTATGGGGACAGGGGCTACATCAACGCCCAGGCGGCCCGGGAACTCCTTTCCACCCAGCTGGGCCGGGACGACATCCAGTTTGTGGAAAAGGAATACGACCTGGACGACGGCGAATATGAGCTGGAGTTTGTCCTGGACGGCGTGGAATATGAGTACGAGGTGAACGCCGTCACCGGCAAGGTGGTGGAGATGGACGCCGACTACCAGGACTACGACAGCACCGATTACGGCCCGGACGGCGACGGTATCACCGATTACGGCTACACCAACTACGACGACAACGGCACCACCAATTACGGTAGCACCAACTACGACGACAACGGCGCCACCAATTACACCAACTACGGCAGCACCAACTATGACGACAACGGGACTACCAATTACACCAACTACGGCAGCACCAACTACGACGACAACGGCGCCACCAACTACACCAACTACGGCAATACCAACTATGACGACAACGGCACCACCAACTATGGCTCCACCAATTACGACGACGGCGGCAGCAATTATGGCAGCAGCGATTACGACGATTGACCGGGAGGGCCCGCCCCGGCTGCGCCATGAGCTGAAGCACCAGATCTCCCTCCAGGAGGATCTGGTGCTGGCCGGGCGGCTGGGGCGGCTTTTCCCCCGGGACCCCCACGGCGGGCCGGAGGGGGCCTACCGGGTCACCAGCCTCTACTTTGACACCCCCTATGACTCCGCCCTGCGGGAAAAGCTGGACGGGGTGGACCGCCGGGAGAAGTTCCGCCTGCGGTACTACGGGGAGGACACCTCCTTCCTGCGGCTGGAGAAGAAGTTCAAGGCCGGCGGCCTCTGCGGAAAGCGGGCCGCCCGCCTCACCCGGGAGGAGGCCCGGCGGCTGCTGGAGGGGGACTGCCGCTTCCTGCTGGAAAAAGGGGACCCCCTCCTGGCGGAGTTTTACAGCAAGCTCCGGGGGCGGCTCCTGGCGCCCAGGACGGTGGTCCGCTACGAGCGGGAGGCCTTTGTCTATCCCCCCGGGGATGTGCGGGTCACCCTGGACCGGGAGATCCGCTCCGGCCCGGGGGGGCCGGACTTCCTCTCCCCGGAAGGGTTCCGCATCCCGGTGCTGGAGGGGGTCACGGTGCTGGAGGTGAAATACGGCGCCTTCCTGCCGGACCCGGTGCGGATGGCGGTCCAGGTGCCGGGGCGCCGGGCCGCCGCCTGCTCCAAATACGCCCTCTGCCGCCGCTACGACTGACATCGAATCATACAGAGAGGAGGGGCGCCCTATGGCCGCCACCTTTCAGGATATCTTCAAATCCAGCTTTCTGGAGCGGATGGACAGCGTCCCCCTGCTGGATATGCTTCTGGCCCTGGTGCTGGCCTTCCTGCTGGGGCTCTTTATCTTCCTGGTCTATCAGCACAGCTACAGCGGGGTGATGTATTCCCCCAGCTTCGGCGTCACCCTGGTGGCCCTTTCCCTCATCACCACCCTGCTGATCCTGGCGGTGACCAGCAACGTGGTCCTTTCCCTGGGGATGGTGGGGGCCCTCTCCATCGTCCGCTTCCGGGCCGCCGTCAAGGAGCCCATGGACATCGCCTTCCTGTTCTGGGCCATCGCCGTGGGGATTGTGCTGGCGGCGGGGCTCATCCCCCTGGCGGTGCTGGGGAGCCTCTTTGTGGGGGCGGTGCTGCTGGTGTTTTCCCGCCGCCGGGGCGGGAATTCCCCCTATATCCTGGTGCTCCGCTGCCATTCCCCCGGGGCGGAGTCCGCCGCCCGGGACCTGGTGGAAAGCCGGGTCCGGCGCCTGAGCCTCAAGAGCAAAAGCGTCGGCCCCGGGGAAACGGAGCTGAACTACGAGGTGCGGCTCCGGGACGGGGACGCCGGCTTTGTGGATGAGCTGGGGGACATGGAGGGGATCAGCCAGGTGGTGCTGGTTTCCTACAACGGGGACTATATGGGGTGAGGCCATGCTGGGGAGCAAGCATCTGGAGCTTTTCTGCGCCCTGGGGATGGCCCTGGCCCTCGCCCTGACGGCGCTGCTGTATTTTGGCGGCGAGGCCCTGGGCATCGCCCCGGCCAGCGCCGCCCCGGGGTATTCCTACCGCCTCTTTGACGCCGGCCGGGTCCACACCCTGGACCTGCGGGTGGAGGACTGGGGGGGCTTCCTCCAGTCGGCGCCGGAGGAGGAATACATCCCCTGCACCGTCCTCATCGACGGGGAGGAATTCCGCCAGGTGGGCCTCCGGGCCAAGGGGAACAATTCCCTGGGCCTCACCGAGGAATACGGCCTTGGCCGCTACAGCCTGAAACTGGAGTTCGACCATTATCTGGACGGCGGCAGCTACTACGGCCTGGATAAATTCTCCCTGGACGCCTCCTTCCAGGACAACAGCTATCTGAAAACCTGGCTGGCCTACGACATGATGGATTTTATGGGGGTGCCCGCCCCCCTGTGCAGCTTTGTCCAGGTGTCGGTGAACGGCGTCCCCTGGGGGCTGTTCCTGGCGGTGGAGGAGCCGGAGGAGGCCTTTGCCCGGCGGAACTTCGGCCCGGACCACGGCAGGCTCTACAAGCCGGATTACCGCTCCCTCCGGGAGGAGAACGCCGACGTGGCCCTCCGCTACCTGGACGGTGACCCGGCCAGCTATCCCAATATCTTTGAGAACGCCAAGTTCGACGTGACGGCGGCGGACCAGGCCCGGCTGATCGAGGCCCTCCGGGTCCTTTCCACCGGGAAGGACCTGGAGCGGGCGGTGGCGGTGGACCAGGTGCTGCGGTATTTTGCGGTCCAGGTCTTTGTGATGAACTGGGACAGCTACCTGGGGCCCACCGGCCACAACTATTTCCTCTATGAGGAGGACGGGGTCATTTCCATCCTCCCCTGGGACTATAACCTCGCCTTCGGCACCTACGCCCTGGGGATGACCGACCCCATCCGGGACCCCGGCGTCCTGGTGAACTGGCCGGTGAACACCCCCTGGCGGGGGGAGGTGATGCTGAACCGCCCCCTCTACCACAACCTGATGCAGAACGACCAGTATTTCGCCCGGTACCGGGATTACCTGGACCAGCTTCTCACCCAGTATCTGGAAAGCGGCCGGTGCGAGGCCCGGCTCCGCCAGGTCCAGGCCATGATCGCCCCTTATGTGGAGGCTGACCCAACCGCCTTCTGCTCCTACCAGGACCACCTGCTGGCGGTGGATACCCTCCTGGAGGTGTGCCGCCTCCGGGGGGAGAGCATCCGGGGGCAGCTTTCTGGGATTTACCCGGACACCCTGGCGGAGCGGGCCCGGCAGCCCGGGTCGGGGGTGGACGCCTCCGCCCTGGACCTGAGGGACCTGGGGGATTTTGAAGACCTGGAGGAAGCCCTCCCGCGGCAGCAGGCGGCCCTGGCCGCGGTGGAAGCCGCTCCTGCAGCCTGAGAAGGGCGGCCGGGGCGGCTTTCCTTCTGCCAAAGATACTTCACCGGGGTTTTACCGGGATTTTACCCGGGGAGGATTGCGGGCCCCGGGGCTCCAGGCTATGCTGGAAGGGGAGGATGGGCGGGCTGCGGGTGGAGGAAATCCGCTGGAACGCCCGGGAGGTGCGGAACATCCTGAAGGCCATGGGGAAGCTGGTTTAAAACCGGGAGGAGGAAACGGACGATGCAGGTGAAGCGGAAGAAGCTGGGCCGCTGGGCCGCCGGGGCCCTGTTTGCCCTGATGACCGCCGCCCTGGCCCTGGTGCTGGCGGATTGGGCGGGCGGCAGGGCCCGGACCGGGGCGGTGATTTCCTACGGGCTGCTGTGGGGGGCCTATTCCCTTTGTTACCTCCGGCTGCGGCGGCGGGGCAGGCTCCAGGGGATGGACCTGGTGTGGAAATACCTGGGGGAGGAGCGGCTGGCCCGGGAAATGGAGGGGGAGCAGTTCCAGCGCCGTTCCCGGTATTTCCGGGAGTCCCGGAACTGGCTCTGGTTCCAGGGGCAGTATGTCCCCAAGAACTTTGTCATCGGGGCCTACGCCTTTTCCTCCATGGATGAGGCGGATCATTTCCACCTCGCCCTCATCACCGGGGATACCTGCTCCGGCCTGGTCCTCGGGAAGGACACCCTGGGCCAGCTGGAACTGCTCCGGGAGCTGCTCCCCCACGCCGACACCGGAGGCTCGGGCTTTGTCCGGTGGTGGGGGGAGCACCGGGAGGAGCTGGCCCGCCGCGCCGGGGAATGGGTCCGGGAGGGGCGGGACCTCTGGCCGCTGGTATACCACTGGAGCAATCTGTCCGGCTGGAATCCACCGGCCGGGGACGGGCAGGCGGACGATTCCGAGGAGTACTTCCGGGACTACCCGGAGGAGCGCCCCGGGGGAGAGGGGTAGCCGCCGGCGTCAGAGGTAGATGCAGCTGCTTTCCCCGGGCCGCTTCCTGGAATAGCGGACGGTGATCTGCCGGGGACAGCGGCGGCGGAGGATGCGGACCACCTCCTCCGGCGCCACCGAATCCTCCAGGGACACCTGGGTGCCGGTGCAGCGGAGCAGGGTGCCGTCGGGAAGGGAATAGGTGTAGCGGGGGTAGTGCCGGCCGCCGATCTCGTCAAAGCCCTCCAGGGTGCCCTTGGTTTCCCGGCAGAGGGCGGACTGGACCAGAATCCCCGGCACCAGGGCCATGGCCATGGCGATGCCCGCAACAGGGACGCAGAGGGCCTTCAGCAGCCCCAGCGTCATCTCTTTCCGGGGGGTGGGAGGGATGGCGGCGGCTTCCCTCCGGGCCTGGTCCAGGAAGTCCCGGAGGATGATTTCGTTTTCCAGGGGACGGGGGAAGGTGAAGGAGGCCCGCCGGATCCGTGCCTCCTTTTCGCGGACATAGTAGACCCATTCCCCGGACTGGAAGTAGAATTCCCCCCGGATGGTCAGCCGGTCCCCCTCCCAGAAAAACCATTCCAAGCGGCGGAGGAGGTAGGCGTGAAGCTCCCCGTACTCACTCCCCTCGGGGCGGAGGAAGGTCAGCCGGTTCCCCCGGAGCTTCAGCTCCCGGAAGCCGGTTTCCACCGGGCCGAGGAAAAAGACGGTGCCCTCCTCCCGTTCCCGTTCCATCCGCCGGAGGACCCGGCGGTTCAGCGCCGCTTCCCCCCGGGCCGCCGCCTCCTGGGGGGAAAGCTTTTTCTTTTGCCTTCCCGGCATGGTCCCGCCTCCCTCTTTTTCAATCCCCGTTCTCCTCCGGAGGGAACAGCCCTTTCCGGCGGAGGTCCTCCCGGAGGCGGTCGAGGGTCCCCTCCAGATGGTGGACCGCCATGGCGGGGGTCATTTCCTTTTTCTCCACCGCCGCAATGAGGGCGGCGGTGAGCAGCTTCGGGCTGCCCGACCGCTCCGCCAGGTCCATGGCGTTTTCCAGGTTTCGGCCGGCAAAGCCGGCCTTTTCCAGCTGCCTGCGGCATTTTGCCCTGGGATCCATAAAATCCCCCCTTTCTCAGGCTGGAGCTACAGCCAGAAGGCGGCGGCGAGAAACACCGCCCCCAGCCCCCCGAGGACCAGCAGCATCCCAAGAGACACCCGGGGGACCTCTTCGGATACCCGCCCGGTGGAGAGGTTCCGGTACAGGGTTATCCTGGCCCCGGGGCGAAGCTTCCGGGAGGCCACCGAGCTTCCCTCCATCCGCAGGAGCCGGCCCTGGTCTATATATTCATAGATGGGGTAATGGACCGGGTCCCCGTCGGAGTCGGTCCCCTGGCGGTACCCTTTGAGGACGGCGGGGACAGGCCGGAGCCGCTCCTGACGCAGCTTTGTCAGAAAAGCCCGGCGGTCCAGAAGGGCTTTGATGGCGCCGCCGAAGAAGAAAAGCCCCAGGAGAAAGCACACCGGCTCCGAAATATGGGTGATTTTCTGGAGGGAGCCGCCCCAGGAGACGCCCAGGGCGATAAGGGCCACCACCAGAAGGATGGGGAGCAGGATCATCAGGAGGAGCCCTCCGCTCCCGCTGGAACCGGGGGCCAGCTGGCCGGTGGCGGGGTTGTAGCGCATGGGGATCCGCCGCCCCACCTCCGGGGCCTGGGGCCCTCCCAGGGGGCCGTAGAGCTGATGAATCTGCCGCCCCTCCCATTCAAAGGCCAGGGTGACCCAGTAGGCGGCCGTCCCCACCGTGTCCTGGTCGATGGGGGCCTCCCGGGTTTCGCAGGAAACGATGACGGTCTCCACCGGGAGGTAATCCCGGTATTTCCGCCGGCTGCGGCGCAGGAACCAAAGCACAAGGAACACCGTCAGGAACACAGGGGCGCAGATAAGCATCGCTGTCATGGGGGTCATGGGCGATTTCTCCTTTCCCGGGGGCTTCCCCGAAGGGATACCGATACAGTTTCACTTTACCCCGGGCAGATGTTCTTTCTGAGAGGGTTTGGTAAAGGAGAGGTAAAATTTGCGGTATTGGGGATAACTGCGTTATCCGCAACTGCTTAAGCTGGGAGGGATGAAGCAAAGAACAGGTGGGTGCCATTTAAAAAACGGGTTTGCTTCGCGTTTGCACAACCGTTGGGACGTTAGACTAATTTTTTTGTAGGCGCTCCCCTCCCCCAAAGACCAGGAGCGCGGCGCCGGCGGCCAGCAGGGCCCCTTGGGCCAGGGCGGCCGGGGCGGGGACGGCGAACGCCGGGTCCAGCACCCCCAGGGCCAGGGGATATTCGGTAAAGAAGCTCCCGTTCCAGAGCCCCAGCGCCTCCGGCAGGGGGAGGGCCGCCCATACCAGGGGCGCCAGCATCCACACATACACCAGCCATGGCCTGCGGTGCCCCAGCAGCCAGCCGCTTCCCAGGGCGAACACCAGAGGGGGCGGCAGCGTAACCAGGGCCGGGAGCAGCAGCTCCCCCCAGCCGTGCCAGCCGAAATAACGGCCGTAGAAAACCACGGCCTCGGCAAGGCAGGCCGCCGCCAGCAGGCCGGTCCCCGCCAGGGCGGCGGCACACCGGGCCAGGGCGTACCTCCGGGGGGAGGCCGGGGCGGCGCTGGTGAGCGCCGCCGCGCGCCGGGCTTTGGCCGAGGTGAAAAAGGTCAGGAAAAACAGGGCCCCGATCCAAAGCAGGGGCACCATCCGGGAGAGGTAGTCCCCGAAGCTCCAGGGGGAGAAGGGGGCGGTGTGGGACACCCCCAGAATGGTCACATGGCCCAGAATCTGCCAGCCGTAAAACAGGACCGCCAGCAAAAGCCCCAGGAAAAAGCGGTTCCACAGCAGTCGCCTGCATTCCAGGCGGAATATTTTACCCAAGGTTCAATTCCTCCTCCGTCAGCCCGCAGGCGACCAAAAATTCCTGATAGGTCAAATAGGGGTAGGCCGGGTCCAGCTCCCGGGTGAACAGGCCGCGGAGGATCTCGTCCATGGCCGCCTCGCCGCCCACCAGCTCCTGGGCCCGGAGGATTTTCAGGGGCATCTCGCAGTACTGCCGCACATAGGCCAGGCTGCCTGTGATTTCCAGATGCTCCCGCTCCGGCAGCATCTCCAGATATTCCGGATGGCGGACATAGAAGCTGAGATAGTAGTCCTCCACCGACTGCCGCCACTGGTCCACATACTGCTTCTGGGCGTAGTCCTCCCCGTAGAGCTCCTTGGCGATGCGGTAGGAGGTGTAGACCGTCAGCCCCTCCGCCGACCAGGGGCTGTCCGGGTCGGAGGTGTCGAACATATTCCCCAGCCCCCACCACTGATGGACCAGCTCATGGATCATGACCTCCCCGGCGCCGCCGCCTTCGCCGGTTCCTTCCAGGCTGCCGGCGGTGAAATCCTGCTCGTCCAGCAGGCTGGCCCCGCTGGCGGCGTAGCCGCCGCCGGACACCCGGCTCTGGATCAGCTTGAGGGAGCCTCCCGAGGCGAAGGACAGGGGGCCGTAGTGTTCGGCGCAGTAATCCGCCACCGCCTTTACGGCCTCCGCCGCCCCCGCCGCCTCCATGACCGCCTGGTGCTTGCGGCCGTAGTAGAGCTGGATGGCCATGCCGCCGGCCTCGATGTCCTCCCGGACGTAGTCCCCGGCGTAAAGGATGCCGCCGGTGCCGTTGGACTGGTAACGCCAGGTTTTGGCGCCGTTTTCATGCTCCGCAATGACCTCCGCCTCGCCGGCCCCGAAGGGAATCGCCGTCATGGAGCCGGGCAGGGTGACCTCGATGACGGCGGGATACCCGTTCTCCCCCGGCAGGACGTTCATCAGGCGGGGGCAGAGGGCGGAGTTCTCCAGGCACAGGTATTCGCCGCTGATTTCCCTGCTGCCCTGCATGGTGGACAGGTTGCGGCTCTCCCGGGGGAAGCCGCCGTATTCCACGGCCAGTTCCACCGGACCGCCGGCGGGGATGGCCACCGTCAGCATGGCCTCGTTGTATTCCTGATAATCGCTTACCGAGAAAGGCGCGTCCGCGCCGTTGACCCGGACCGAGGAGATGGCATAGCCGGGGTTGATGCCCAGGGCCACATTCTGTTCCTGCCCGGAGGTGTTCTCAAAGGAGTAAGAAGCCCTGCCGGAAACGGTGCCGGCGGCGGTGTCGGGGTACACCTGGGCGGAGCGCCCGGTGCAGACCACCCCCTCCGCGTAGGGAATTTCGTAGAAGGCCATGACCGTCTGGTCGGGGTTGCTCCGGTCCACCATAGGCTGGGCGATGAAGGCGGCGGCGGAGCAGGCCAGCAGGAGCAGGGCGGCGGCGGGGCGGCGGGCCCGCCGGCCATTCCGGGCCAGGGAGCCCGGGAGGCCCTTCCCGTACCGGCGGATGCAGAGCCAGGATGCCGTCCAGACCTCGGCCAGGGCCGCCAGCCAGGTGAAGCGCATCCAGGCCACCGAGCGGAAGATGCGGAGGTTGGAGAAATCGTCCGACAGGGCCCACACACAGGGATTGAGCCAGCA
>CAJFUT010000215.1 GCA_904420255.1 uncultured Angelakisella sp.
GAATATCCGACGATTCCACACATATGAATTTCTCCTTACTGCCTTTTGGGGCGCAGGGGGCAAAAGCCTGGGCCGCAAAGGCGGTGCAAGCCTGAACAGCAGGTTTCTCCAAAGGGCGGGGGCTCCCCGCCCGGGGCCCCGGCAAAGCCGGGGGGCTGGGCCTGTGGCCGGAGGTCTGTTGCCCGGTCGCCCGGGTTTTTGCTCCGTCCTTTCGCTGCAGGCCGCAGCGGGAGGGCATCCGCCGAATCTTCGATCTGGCCCGGAGGGTTCCCGGGGCTCCTCCCCGGTCCGCTTCAGGCTGGCCCCCCCGCCGCCGTCTGTTCCCTCCGGCAGCCGGGCGGGCCTTCCCTCCCCCTCGTCGTCCCCGGATACCCTTCCGGGGCTCTGGCGCTTTTTTCATCCCGTCTTTCTCCCGGGGCTTCAGCCATGGCCCCCCGCACCACTCCTTCCTGTTTGATTGCTGCTATTATAGCACATCTTTTCCCCGCTGTAAAAGGGGGGCTTCCCTCCCATTCTATGCCGGGGGGCGGATGGGGTTCCCCAGGCAGCGGAAAGCCGGGCCCGGAGCTTCCGCTCCAGGCCCGGCTCCGCCCCCGCCGGTCCTGCCCGGAACGGCGGGGGGATCAGGGAGGTATCCGCCGGGGGCCCTTTTCAGGCTGTCCCGGCGCCGGAGGGGTGGGCCGCCGCGTCATGGGCGGCCAGCCCCTCCATGTACTGGGCATACTGGGTGAGGATGGCGTCCTCCAGGGTCCGCCGGGCGGCGGGGGTGATGGGGTGGGCGATGTCCCGGAAGGTACCGTTTTCATCCTTGCGGCTGGGCATGGCTACAAAGAGCCGCTCCGGCCCCTCGATGACCTTGATGTCGTGGACCGCCAGGTCCCCGTCGATGGTCACCGACACCAGGGCCTTGAGCCTCGCGTCGTCGTAGGTCTTGCGGATGCGGATATCGGTAATGGTCATGGTGCTTTCTTGCCTCCTGCTCTCTGTCCCGGGCCGGGGCCCGGGGCCGATCCGTCCGCCGGCGGTTGGGATTGCCGGGGGGCGGGACGTCCTGGGGCCGCTCCAGGGCCCCTTTGGGTTCACAGATAGTATTTGGCAGGAAAAGCCGGGATATGCAGGGCGTGTTAGAAAAAGCTGGATTTTCCGCCGGAGGCGGTGTCCCGGGGGAAAGGCCCCCCCGCCGCCAGACCCCCTCCTCGGTGACCACGGCGGGGAGAAGGATGTCGTGGGGCTCCCGGGGAACCTCCGGCAGCAGCAGAGCGGCGTAGCACACCACCGCCGCCCCCATGGCGCCGGGGGCCTCCAGGAGGAAGCGGTCGTAGTACCCCCCGCCGTTGCCCAGGCGCCCTCCCGCCCGGTCGGCGGCCACACAGGGGACGATGGCGAAGTCCAGCTCCTCCGGCGCCGCCGGGGGCAGCTCCTCCCCCGGCTCCGGGATGCCGTAGGCCCCGGGGCGCAGCAGCCCCAGGTCCTCCACCCACCGGAACTCCATCCGCCCCCCCGCCAGGCAGCGGGGCAGGGCCAGGGCCTTCCCCTCCCTCAGCAGCGCCTCCAGCAGGGGAAGGATATCCGGCTCCCGGGCCATGGGGCAGAAGGCCAGGACGGCCCCGGCCCGGGCCAGCTCCTCCATCCCCAGGAGGTTGGCCCGGATGGCGGCGCCGGCCGCCCGCCGCCGGGCGGGGTCCATGGCCAGGGCCTTCTCCCGTGCCTGGCGGCGCAGCTCCTTCTTCTGCCGGGAAAGCTCCATGGCGTCATCCTCCTTCATCCGAAACGGCTCCTAGCTCCGGGAGCCGGTCCCCTTTTTCGCCGGGCGCTCCTGTTTTGGGATGAGGCCCATGCGGACGCAGAAGGGGGCCGCCGCCTTGAGGAAGAGAAAGAGCAGCACCGCCTCCACCGGCAGCAGGCCCAGGTTCTTCACCAGCCCCTTGGCCAGGTAGTAGTAATACCCCTTGCCGTAAAGGATGGCGCTCCAGAGGGAGCCCATCCCCACATTCACCAGGAGGTTCACCGCCAGCTTCGCCCCCAGCACCCGCCAGGCGGTGAACCGGGCCCGGTAGAGGAAGAAGCCGTAGAAGAAGGAGCCCATCATGGTGGAGAGGACGTAGCCGAAGAAGAAGGGCCCGGTGGGGTGGATGACATAGCCCAGGATGTCGGCGGCAAAGCCGGAAAGGAGGCCCATCACCGGGCCGTAGATGGCGGACCCCAGCCCGTTGATGAAAAAGCTGAAAAAGATGTGGATGTTGTCCCCCAGGGGGATATAGAGGCCGCTGAGGACCACCCGCAGGGCCACCACCACGGCGGCCAGGGTGAGCATCCGCAGGTTGCGCAGCTCCTGGAGGGCGGTCCTCCAGTAGCTCCGGGAGAGGGGGGAGGCCAGGGTGAGGGATTCGGGGTTTTTGTACAAAAAAATACACTCCTTTCCAGTTGTGCATCGGTTTGTACCGTTGCACCGGGGCCAAAAGGCCCCCCGGAGGACCGGCGGCCGGTCCCGGAGTGCAAGTATGGTACAGCGGGATGCGGAGCCTCCACCGCAAGCTGGACGCTTTTCGTCCGCCCGGCAACTCCCCGTCCGGGCGGCACTTGACGCGCAGGCTCCTACTCTGTGATATTTCGCCCTTTCCCCAGGAAAGGACAGCTACAAGCATATCACCTTTCCCCCGCCATTGCAAGCCCCGGGCAGGCCGGGGGTTGGGGAAAAGGTGATATTTTAATACATCCTGTATTATTCCATCGAAATATTGCGGATTTCCGGGGGTCAGAAGGGGTTCCCCATCAGGTTCAGCATGGGGAGGAGGGCATAGTTCCACCCCATGGCAAAGTAGAGGGCGTTGGCGGCCCCCAGGGCCAGGGTGATGCCCAGGTCGGCCCAGTCCCGGCGGCGGACGGCCCAAACCGCCAGGGCCGCAAGGATCACCAGCCCCAGCACCCCGGTGCCGTTGAAGAGGTCCAGGTTGGGGATGGGGCTGGATACATAAAGGCCATAGGTGTGGAAGATCCTCCCCAGGCTGACGCCGAAGGCGCTGTCCCGCAGCAGGTAGGCCAGCAGGAACAGCACCGCCGGCAGCACCACGGTGATGTAAAGAAGGTACTGCCAGCTTTTGCGGATTTCAAATTTCCCGGCCTTTTCCCTGGCCTTGTCCCAGTTCATCCTCTCTGCCTCCTCCCTTTACTGCCCGATGGCCGCCGTGGCCCCGCCCCGGTCCCGGAGCATGGGCAGCAGCCCGTCGGTATAGGTCACTTCGCCGTCGGGGAAAACCCACAGGGCCTCCACCCCCAGCTCCTCCGCCAGGGCCCGCCCCTCCTCATAGTCCATGACAAAGAGGCAGGTGGAGAGGAAATCCCCCAGCCCCGAGTCGTCGGTGACGATGGTGAGGGAGCGGTAGCGGTCGGCGGGCTGGAGGGTTTCCGGGTCGATGATGTGATGGATCCGCCGGTCCCCCACCATATAGAACCGCTGGTAGTCGCCGCTGGTGACCACCGACAGATTCTCCACAAAGACCACGTCCAGGGAGGTGGCGCTGGGGTCATTGGGGTCGGCAAAGGGGTCCTGGATGCCGATGCCCCAGCTGTCCCGGATGCCGTCCAGGGGCGGGTCCTTGGTGACCACGTTCCCCCCGGCGCTGATGATGAAGGAGTGGAAGCCGGCTTCGTAGATCTCATCCGCCACCACCTGGGCGGCGTAGCCCTTGGCCACCGCCCCCACGTCCAGCATCATCCCCTCCTCCTCCAGAAAGACGGTGCCCGCCTCCCGGTCGATGATCACCTTGGAAAGGTCGGTGTGGGCCGTGGCGGCCTCCAGCTCCTCCTGGGTGGGGAGGACGCCGGGGCCCGGCTCCACCGTGGTGCCGGCATAGGCCGCCATATAGCCGTGCCAGACCTCCAGCACCGGGCCCATGGCGATGTTCACCCTGCCATCGCTTTTTTCGCACCATTCCTTGGCGAACTCCAGCATATCCAGGATTTCCTCCTCCACCTCCACCGGCTGGATGCCGGCGTTGAGGTTGATGGTGCGGATGTTGTTGATGCCGGTATATTCATAGAAGCGGTCGTAGAGGCGGCTCAGCTCGATAAAGCGGTTGTGGATGGCGTCAGCGTAGCCCTCGAATTCCTCCTGGGTTTCGGTGTAGCCGATGACCTGGATGACGGTGTCGAAGGTGTCGTAAAACTGGACGGTGTAGCGGGTGTACTCCGTCTGGGGGACGCTTTCCCGGCCGCCGCAGCCCGGCAGCGCCGCCAGGGCGAGGGCAAGGGCCAGGCAGCAGAGGCGCCGGAGCCGGTGTCTTTTCATGGGGGACCTCCATGGTTTGAAATGGTATGGGCCGTCTTTTCCTGCCGCCCCGCAGGGGACGAGGGAAAGGGCTTTGAAAAAAATTGGTATAATAGCCTTTTTAGGCTATTATACCATGAGCGCGAAGCGCGAATGGGATAATCTGCCATGTTTTTCGGTTCCCGGCGCAGCCGGGGAGAAAAACGGCATTTGAATCAAAGTATAATAGCCTCGCTAAGGCTATTATACCACAAAAATCCCCCGTGGCAAACCGGGCCGCAGAGGGCGGGGGGGAAAGACAGGCTGGATTTTGAGGGGCGGGCAATCGTTTTTGTAATTTTCTCTAAAAATCTGGGAAATTTTTTTCTCTTTTTGTGAAAGAAATTTTGGGAAGGGGGAAAAATAAGCTTGATATTTCCGAGAATTCACCATATAATGGAGTAGTAATGTTGTTAAAGCTGTAACGCTTTAACAGGATTCAGATGATTGATTTTTGGAGGAAATGAAAATGAAAAAGCTGATTGTTCTGACTCTGGCCCTTCTGATGGTGGCCGGGTGCAGCGCCCCCTCCCTGAAGCTGGGGCTGGGCATGGTGGCCGGCATGAGCGGCACCGACGCCTCTGTGGACGCCGACGGCACCACCCAGGCTGACGTCACCGCCTGCGCCGTCACCCTGGACTCCAACGGCAAGATCGTGGGTGTCTCCTGGGATGTGATGCAGTGCAAGGCCACCGTCACCACCGAGGGCGCCGTCACCGTCGCCGATGCCATCCAGTCCAAGAAGGAGCTGAAGGAAGGCTACAACATGAAGCCCGCTTCCGCCATCGGCAAGGAGTGGTATGAGCAGATCGCCGCCCTGGAGGAGTACGCCGTGGGCAAGGCTGTCGCCGATGTCACCGGCATGGCGGTGAAGGAAGTCAACGGCCATACCAACGTCCCCGACATCGAGGATCTGGCCTCCTCCTGCACCATGTCCTGCGGCGATTTCTTCGCTTCTCTGGACAAGGCTGCCGCCAACGCCAAATAACCCTGCCGCTGCCTGAACAACAAGGGGGGAGCCGGCTTCAGGCCGGTTCCCCCCTTTTCCTGTCCGTCCGGGGAGGCTTCCCCTCCCCGGCAGCTGAAAGGAGCTTGTCATGCCCGTAGAGGAGAAAAACCTGGCGGTGGCCTCCGCCCCCCAGGAGGATGAAAGGACCCAGCAGGAGCTTTTGAGAAGCCTGGCGGAGCAGTCCGCCGTCCAGACCGTTATGGCCAGGAAGCAGCTGAACCTGACCCGCCTCAGCACCATCTTCGTGGGGGTGATGGCGGCGGCGGTGGTGCTTTTTGTGGGAGTGGCCCTCCCAAAGGTCAACGGCACCCTGGCGAACGCCGACAGCGTCCTCCAGAGCATGGCAGGGGTAACCCGCCAGCTGGAGGCGGCGGACCTCGCGGGGATCCTGGACAACCTGGACCGCACCCTGGAGGAGGGGCAGCAGAGCCTCGCCGACGCCTCCGCAGCCCTGGAGAAGGTTTCCCAGATCGACTTTGACAGCCTGAACCAGGCCATCCGGGACCTGCGCCAGCTTCTGGAAAACCCCCTGGGGGCCATTTTCAGCTGAACAAAACCGGCAAAGTCCATGAGAAAGAGCCGCTCCCCCCTGCGGAAGGAGCGGCTTTTTTGCGCGCCGGGGGCCTTTCATCTTTTGCACTGGGCTGTGACGGCCTCATACACCGGATGGCTTTTTGA